>NZ_JARGEF010000097.1:0-27227 GCF_033794725.1 Streptomyces sp. ID05-39B
ACCCCCTCCCGCCGCACCTTCCTCGCCGGCACCGCCGTCGCCGCCCTCACCCTGACGGCCACGGCAGCCCCCGCCGAGGCGTCCGCGTCTCGGCCGACCTGGCCGACCGTGTTCCCCCTCCCCGACGGCTGGCTCCCCGAGGGCATCGCCATCGGCGGCAAGCCCTACGCTTACCTGGGCTCCCGCGCCAACGGCGGTATCCACCGCACCGATTTGCGCACCGGCGAGGGCACGGTGCTCTACGCCGGAGGCGCCGACCAGATCGCCGTAGGCCTCAAGCTGGACCACGACGGCCTGCTGTACGTGGCGGGCAGCACCGGAGTGGCCCGCGTCATCGACTCCCGCAGCGGCGAACTGCTCACGACCCACCAACTCACCGCCCCCACCGGCCATTTCATCAACGACGTGACCCTGCTGGGCGACCGCGCATGGTTCACCGACTCCCGCGACGCCGTCCTCTACGGCGCCCCGCGCGGCGGCCGCACCGGCGAGATCCGCGCCCTCCCCCTCACCGGCGACTGGACCCAGCTCCCCGACGCCATCAGCGCCAACGGCATCGTCGACACCCCGGACGGCCGCGCCCTGATCGTCGTCAAGAGCACCCCCGGCGAGCTGCACAAGGTGAACCCCAGGACGGGCCTCACCACGAAAATCACCCTGATCGGACAGGAGAACGTCGTCAACGGCGACGGCCTCCACCGCATCGGCCGCACCCTGTACGTCGTCCAGAACCGCCTGAACCTCGTCAGCGTCTGGACCCTGGACCGCACGTCCACCACCGCCACCCTCAGCCGCACGATCACCTCCCCCCACTTCGACGTCCCCACCACGGCCGCCCGCTACGGCAACCGCCTCTACCTGGTCAACGCCCGCTTCACGAGCCCGCAGACCCCGGAGACCACGTTCACGGGAGTGGCGGTCAACCTCTGAGGCGGAGGGCGCGGCCAGGGACGGCCCCGCGCCCCCTCCAACTGCTGCCACACACATCTTCATCACAAATCAGCCACAGAGCCCTCACTCTCCGTCCCGGCGCCCTACGGTCGTCCCCCTGACACCACCAGCTCAGGGGGACGACATGAGCAACCCGTACACCACTCACCCCGCGCCGAGATGGGCCCGCAAGCGTTTCGTCCTGCCGGCGCTCGCCCTCGCCCTGTTCATCGGGGTCGGCATAGGCAGCGCCGACGAAGACCCCACGAAGGACGCGGAACCCGCGTCCGCCAAGCCCCGCCCGACAGTCACGGTGACGGCGACGGCGACGGCGACGGCCACCCCGGAACCGGCGGAGACGGTGACCGCGACGGAGACGGTCCGGGTGACAAGGACGGTCACGGCGGCGCCGGTGAACGAAGACAGCGGCTCCGACGACTCGGGCGGCTCGGGCGGCTCGGGCGGCTCCGCCACCGTCTACTACGGCAACTGCAGCGAAGCCCGAGCAGCGGGCGCGGCCCCGGTCCACGCGGGCGACCCGGGCTACGGCAGGCACCTGGACCGGGACGGCGACGGGACGGGGTGCGAGTAGGGGCCCGGCAGGGCCCTGGACTCAGTGGGCAGCACACGCTGCGCCGTCGTCCGAGACGGATGGATCACTCCGCCCACACGGTGAGAACGCGGAGGCGGGTCCGTTCACGGGTGCAGCTTCTTCACCATGACCGCGTACATCGGAGAGTCGGCGAACGGCCGCTGCTCGCCCACCTTCTGGTAGCCCCATGTCTCGTACAGGTCTTGGACCTTGGGATGAGTCACGTCGACCAGGAGCACGGCGAGATCCTCGCCGCGCTCCTTCAGCAGTTCCTCGTGCAGCCGATCCGAGATGCCCTGCTTCCGCCACCGCGGGCGCACCATGACCTCGGAGACGGCATAGGTCGCGGTGTAGCCGTTGTTCGGCTCGAAACCGGTGGAGCGCCACCATTCGCGCCCTGACTGAAGCGGGGCACCGTACGCGAAGCCGGTCGGCTCGTCCCCGTCGAAAGCAACGACGCAGGTGAAGCTTCCGACGCGAGTTGTCGACAGTGCTCACCTGCGGGTTCGTGATCGCGGGGTGAAGTGTCGGCAGACGCTCGTTTGCCGACACTCAGGGCCAGCCTCCCGGCGGTTGGTCGGATCATCCTGCGAGTCGTTCCCGGGCGTACTCGCGCAGCTCGATCATCGGTTGCTCTGGCCGGTCGTCCAGGCGGTGGATGAGTGCGGAAGTGAGGTCGATGCACCGAGTGGCCCCGGAGGCGAGTGCGGTGTCGAGAGCGGCGCGGGCATCGGCCGCAGCGGCGGAGGCGTCGCGGTTGCGGAGTGAGCCTTCGGCCCGGTAGGTCAGGAACACTGCTCTGGTACGGGAGCGGCGTGGATCGAGGTCGCCCAGTCCGGAGTCGATCGCGGTGCCGGCACGACCGGCGTCGCCGAGGTCGAGCCAGCACCGCCCGGCGTCCGCGTTGACGTCCGCCATCGACATCCAGGACACCACCGGGGGTGTGTCCTGCGGGCGCATCCGGCCCAGTTCGTTCTCAGCGGAGGTCAGGGCGCGCCCGGTTCCGGTGTGATCTTGGAGTACCGCGCAGGCCCGTGCACGGCGTACGTCGAGCAGGGAGCGAGCGGCCGGTGTACGGGCCCGGGAGCGGGCATGCTCCAGCACTTTGATCGCGTCGGCGGGCCTGGACAACCAGGTGGCCTGGTAGCCGAGATCGGATAACGCGACGGCGGCGAGGTCGCGATCCCCGGCCTGGTGTGCGGCGTGGACGGCGGCCTGCCAGTGGCGTTGGGCATCCGCGTGCCGGTCGGCGTCGAAACGCAGCCAGGCGGCGCAGTGCGCGAGGTCGGCGGCCACGGCGTGGAGGCGGCGGCCTATTGCTGAGCTGTAGCGGTCCTGGGTGATCAGGTCGATCGCAGTGTTCAGATGGGCGTCGATGAGACCGGAGACCTGCCGGTGCGTTCCGGCGGCAAGGGTGCGCAGCTCGCCGGAACGCTGCTCCAGCCACCTCAGGAGTTCCTCGTCGATCTGTTGTCCGCCCAGGGCCTGGGACAGGTGGCGTGGCTCGATGCGGGCCCAGTCGGCGGCGACCTCGATGAGGGCGCTACTGCTGAGTACCAGGAAGGATCGTCGGTCCATGCGAGTGATCTGCACCTCTTTCAGGGCGGCCCGGCTTCCCGAGGGGCTGAACGGAGCGGGATGTTCGAAGGCGGGCAGCCAGTAAGGCCATCGCAGCTGGTCGAGCGCGGCGGCGGGAACATCGAGGACCTCGGCCAGCAGCAGCTGGCTCTCCTCGCTCGGGGTGGTTCCTGTCTCCCAGAGCCAGATCCGGTTGCGGTCGATACCGCTGCGCAGGCCACGCCTGCGGGCCGTGGCACGAAGCAGACGAGCGAGGTCCTCTCCGGACCAGTGGTGACTGCGGCGCAGATGCGCCAGCGGATGACGGTCCAGCTCCATGTCGCCCTCTCCGATACTGACGTCGCCCCTTCACCATGCCGTACCCGGGCAGGGGTTGAGGGGGCTTCACCGAGGCCGGGCACACACCGGCCACACAGTCATCCCCTGGAGCAGGGCGGGGCCCGGTGGTGTCCTCGACGGCGTGACGCCGAGCATCCGCGCGGTGCCGTCGAGAAGGGCTGGTCCGTACGTGAACACACTGGATCGCTTCGCTGATCTGTCCGGAGCCACCGTCACCGTGACCGGAGGCTTCGGACTGGTCGGCAGCCGCATCGTGCACAAACTCCGCACGCTGGGCGCCAAACCGCTGGCCGTGGGGCGCCTGGATGCCTACGGAAGTTCCGTCTACTCCTCCGTGTTCGGCATCTCGCCCGGGGACGTGGACGTCGTCGCCGGTGACATCACCGACGCCCCGCTGATGAACGACCTGATTTCGCGCAGTGATTACGTCATCCACGCCGCGGCACTGGCCGACGTCGCGGAGTGCACCCGTAATCCGGCGGCCGCGTTGGAAGCCAATATCCGCGGTACCCAGACTGTGCTGGATGCCGCGGGCCGGCACAGCGGCACGCTGAGGCGACTGGTCTTCGTCTCCTCGGCCAGCGTCTACGGCATCGGCAACGGTTCGCCGGACGCGGGGGCAAAGTTCAGCGAGGACGATGTGCTGACGCCCGGGTCTATCTACGCCAACACCAAACTGTGGGGCGAGCACCAGACGGCCCTCGCCCTCAGCGGCTCCGACGATTCGTACGCGATCGTGCGGTACTTCTCCGTCTACGGACAGCCGCAGGTTGTCAAGGAGAACAGTCACAGCTGGGTGGTGGCCTGGTTCGCGATGCGGGCCGCGCTCGGCCTGCCGCTGCACCTCAACGGCGGGGGCCACCAGGTGCGGGACTTCGTGCACGTCGACGACATCGCGGAGGCGACCCTGCTGGCGGCGGTGACCGAGCGCGCAGATCGTACGACGCTCAACGTCGGCACCGGCCGGGCCACTTCCATCCGGCAGATCGCCGACCTGGTACGCCGCCGCCATTCCGGTGCGCGGATCATCGAGAGCCCGCGGCCGCAGGGCGATCCGCTCGGCGCTTGCGCCGACATCACCCGCATGACCAAGGTGCTGGGCTGGGCTCCGCAGGTGAACATCGAGGACGGGGTGCGCCGCTACCTGCAGTGGCTGGAGCAGACCCCGAAAGCGATTCCGGCGTGGCTGCACACCGAGGCCCAGGCTGCTTCGTGAGTCGCTCAGATCACCGGGGGGCGGCCGAGGCGGGCCAGTCGGAGCACGGTGCGCCAACGCATCGGTTGGCGGCGCCCGCACTCGGTGCGCCAGCCCTCGGCGAAGCCGCCGAACCAGGCCCGCAGCCCGGTGAGGCTGCGGGTACGGGCCAGCGTCAAGGCCACCCACACCCCCAGGTAGACGGGGACGAGCAGCGCGGGCAGGTGGCGGCGGGCGAGGTAGACCCGGTTGCGGGCGTTGACCTGATAGAAGAACGCGTGCCGCGCCGGGGAGGTCCGCGGGTGCTGGAGAAGCAGTTGGGGTGCGTAGCGGACCTTCCAGCCGGCGTCGATCGCCCGCCAGGCCATGTCAGTCTCCTCGTGCGCGAAGAAGAACGCGTCGGGCCACGGGCCGACCTGCTGCAACATTTTCACGGACAGGACGTGGGCGCCGCCGAGGAAGCCGGTCACCTCACCACCGCGCATCGGATCACCTGCCCGCAGCCGGGGTACGTGGCGGCGCTGGGTCACTCCAGTCTCGTCCGCGATACGGAAGCCGATGATCCCCAGCCGCGGGTCCGCCGCGTACAGCGCCTGGATCGTGGCGAAGACGTCGTCGGCGACCAGCAGGCCGTCGTCATCCAGGTCCAGCACCAGGTCCATGTCCGAGAGGTGTTCCAGGGCGGCGTTGCGGCCGCCGGTCACTCCCAGGTTCTCTGCCAGCTGCACCGTCTCGACCCACGGCGGCAGATCGGGCATCGCGCATCCGTTGACCACCACCACCGTCCGCGCCGCCGGGGCCGTCTGCGCATGGACCGAGGCCAGCAGCCCGGCCAGCTCCCTGGGCCGGGTGCCCATCGTCAGGATCGCCACGCCCAGCTTCACGCCTGCCCTGTTCCCATCTGTGTGAAGGACGCCATGACCGATCGACACCCGCCCGGCCGCGCCTGCCTGCGTGAACTCGCCGCCGAGCGCCGACTGCCCACCCACCAGCCGATGGACCAGATGACGCTCGGGTGGATCTCGGACCACCGTCCGGCGAACTTCGACGCGGCGCCCAGCTTCCCACGCCCCGGACTCATGCTCGTACCGGCCCGCTCGTGGTTCCTCTCCGAGCGCCAGTCCGACGCCAACCACGGGGTGCGCCACAACGCCCGCGTCAGCCTGTACGCCGCCTTCCTCGCCCAGGAGCACGAGCTCGGCGCCGACGACATCGCGGCCCTCTGCGCCGCCGGAGCCGTCCACGACTGCCGACGGCGCGACGACCGGACCGACCCCGGTCACGGACAACGAGCGGCAACGTGGTTCCGCCGCCGCACCGCCACGGTCACCCGCGCGCTGGGCCACGAAGTTCCGGCCGCCACGCTGCACCGGGCGGCGCAGGCGATCGCCGTGCACGACGTGCCCTACGACCACTTCACCGCTCGCCAGAAGCGCGCCTACCGACAAGCTCCGCATCTCGTCGACGTCCTCAAGGCGGCCGACTGCCTGGACCGCTACCGCCTGCCGCTTACGCGGTGGTGGCCGGACTTGACCCGGCTGCGTATCGCCGTGCCCGACTGGCTGCCCCCGGCCGCCTTCGCCCTGGTCGTACGCAGTGAACAGGCCGCCCTTGACGGAGCCACCACCCCCTGTGCCCTCGCCACCGCCCGACGCTCCCTTACCCCCGGCCAGTAGGAGCCCCGCGTGGACATTGACCTCGACGACGCCCACACCGACTGCACCCACCCCCGCACCCGCCCCGTCCCGGCCGGGTGCACCGAGAGCGAGGACGACTGGCGCCGCCGACTGCAGCACGACACCCCCGGCGGCCATCTGCTCGCCCACAACGCCATGGCCCAGACGCTCGCCAGCGGCCGCCCGATCCATCTGATGCACACCACGAGCGCCCTGGACGCCATCCGCGCCACCGGCCAGCTCTATGCCTCCTCCGGATGCCTGCTCGCCGCTCTGTACTGCGCGCCCCTGGCCGAGACGCCCGCCGGCCTTCGCCCGCACAACCTCGGCGCCTACCTGCTGCAGACCAAGCCACACACCCAAACCCTGATGATCGAGATCACGCCCACCACACCGGCACCGGCACCGGCACCGGCACCGGCACCGGCACCGGCCAAGGGCATCGACTACCTGCGGCTCGGCCCCCTCCACCTGCACACCTACCTCGATCACCGCAGCTTCCTCACTCAGGCCGAGGACCTCCAACTACGCAACAGAGCACTGCACCAGATCCGTCACGCCGCCCCGTTCCTCGACACGGTCCTGGCCAACGCCACCGGACGCCGGACAACGCCGGGCACGTTCGTGGACCAGCTCGCCGCTGCCGTCCCAGGCCTTCCGTTCCTGGGCTACGTGTACTTCGAGGTGCTCTCCGAGTACCTGATGCTCCACTCCACCAGTGCCGAGACGAAGTCGTTCGCGGAGGCCGGGGAGATGAACAACCGCCTCTACAAGCGCCTGGCGTTCTCCGCGGTCAACGGCATGGACAAACTGTTCGACCTGTCCCGCTTCCACCCCGACCACCAGCGCCTGCACGACCTGATCGCCGGCATCGAGTCCCCTCTCGCCCTTGGAGCGGCGCAGTACACCCGAGACCGGCTCTCCCACCTGCTCACCGCTCTGGCCCTCCACCCCAACCAGGACGCGAGCGCCTTCACCTTCCGCGGTCAGGACTTCGACAGCCTTGCCCAGGCCGCGCCGTCCCTGCTGGGCCAGACGCTCTTCCGCGAGATGCGCATGCTTCAGCGCTATCCGCAGCTCTACCTCGCTTTCGAGCAAGCCAAGGCCCTTCGGGCCTGGAACTACTGGAACCACCACCAGATCCGGGCGCCGTTCAACGGGTTCCTCCCCAAGGGCGAGATCGGCGTCAACCCCGCCTACCCCGACCGCTGCGCGGTGTGGCTGGTGGAGACCTGCGAGCGGGGTCTGCTCCACCCGGTCGACGAACTCGACGTCGCCTTCGTGCCCCGCCTGGCCGATCTGGGCATGACCGCCATGCGCCGGGACGCCACCGGCAAGGCGGCCGGGCATCCGGCCGCCGCCTGAACTGATCGGCTGCCGCTGTTGCCAGGCCCTCGCACCCTGCCGGACTGCGTCGCCAAAGTTCGTCCGCCGTGTACAGCGGCGCCTCTACCGTCCAGCCCGAATGCTGATCACGAGGGCGTGCGGAAGGGGTAGTCGAGTGGGGCGGGATCTGGGTCTGGACGGGGTGGTAAACCACTTCACCCTGTCCGGCGACGAGGTGGGCTGGTCACGGAACAAGACCGGGGCCACGAGGCTGGGCTTCGCCGTCCAGCTCAAGTTTTTGACCTGGCGCGGACGGTTCCCCAATGGTTCGCCACTCGTTGACGGCACCCCGTGTACCGGCGGACCGTCTCAACGCCCGCGCCCAGGAGATCCGGCCTCTGCTCTTCGCCGACAGCGACGCCATGCTGCATTCCGGCGGACCGCTGGAGCCCGTCACCGAGTGGGCCGCCGCCTTCCACAGCGCGGGGCAGTCGCTCGGCCACGCCGTCCAGGAAGGCACGCTCGACCGTGGGTTGAGGCAGGTGCTCAGCTACCACGTGATCTTCCACTGGAACCGCCTCGGGCTGTCCCTGCGGGGACAGAGCTTCCTGGCCTGGGCTGCCAGGGAGGCGATCCTTCACAAGGAGAGCGCGTAGCGTCGCAGCAGCCGAACCCACACCCACGGCCGAGGATGCACAAGAAGGCGGCACCCCCGCACGGGTGCCGCCCTCTTCTGGTGAACCGGAGCCGCCTCGATCGGTGCTGAGGGTCGGGGACCGCGGCGGCTCCGGGGTTGGTGGGGAGGGTGGGGACGGTCCGTCAGGGAGCGTCCCCACCCCCGGTTCAGTGGGGAACCCCCGGCTCAGCGGTGGTCGCTGCCCTCCGACTGGGTGGCCGCGCGGCCAGCCTCCAGGCGGGCGACCGGGATGCGGAAGGGGGAGCAGGAGACGTAGTCGAGGCCGACCTCGTGGAAGAAGTGGACCGACTCGGGGTCGCCGCCGTGCTCGCCGCAGACGCCGAGCTTGAGGTCGGGGCGGGTGGCGCGGCCGGCTTCGACGGCGGACTTGACCAGGGAGCCGACGCCGTCCCTGTCGATGGTCTCGAAGGGGGAGACGCCGAAGATGCCCTTCTCCAGGTAGGCGGTGAAGAAGGATGCCTCGACGTCGTCGCGGCTGAAGCCCCACACGGTCTGGGTGAGGTCGTTGGTGCCGAAGGAGAAGAACTCCGCGGCCTCGGCGATCTGACCGGCGGTCAGCGCCGCCCTCGGCAGTTCGATCATCGTGCCGATGGACAGCTTGAGGTCGGTGCCGGTGGCCTCCTGGACCTCGGCGATGACCTGGTCGGCCTCCTCGCGGACGATCTCCAGCTCCTGGACCGTACCGACGAGCGGGATCATGATCTCGGCGCGCGGGTCGCCCTTGGCGGCCTTGCGTTCGGCCGCGGCCTCGGCGATGGCACGGACCTGCATGGTGAAGAGGCCGGGGATGACGAGGCCCAGCCGTACGCCGCGCAGGCCGAGCATCGGGTTCTGCTCGTGGAGGCGGTGGACGGCCTGGAGCAGGCGCAGGTCGTTCTCGTGGGACTCCTGGCGGGACTCCGCGAGGGCGACCCGCACGGACAGCTCCGTGATGTCGGGGAGGAACTCGTGCAGCGGCGGGTCGAGGAGGCGGACCGTGACCGGCAGGCCGTCCATCGCCGAGAACAGCTCGACGAAGTCCTTCTTCTGGAGCGGCAGGAGCGCGGCCAGCGACTCCTCGCGCTCGGTCTGCGTGTCCGCCAGGATCAGGCGCTCGACCAGCTCCCGGCGGTCGCCGAGGAACATGTGCTCCGTACGGCACAGGCCGATGCCCTGGGCGCCGAAGCGGCGGGCGCGCAGCGCGTCCTCGGCGTTGTCGGCGTTGGCGCGCACCCGCAGGCGGCGCTTGCGGTCGGCGAACGCCATGATCCGGTGTACGGCCTCGACCAGTTCGTCGGCGTCGTTGGCGCCGGCGTGCATGCGGCCCTCGAAGTACTCCACGACGGGGGACGGGACCACCGGGACCTCGCCCAGGTAGACCTTGCCGGAGGAGCCGTCGATCGAGATCAGGTCGCCCTCCTCGACGACGTGCCCGCCGGGCACCGTCATCCGGCGGCGCTTGGTGTCGACCTCCAGTTCCTCCGCGCCGCAGACACAGGTCTTGCCCATGCCGCGCGCGACGACCGCCGCGTGGGAGGTCTTGCCGCCCCGTGAGGTGAGGATGCCCTCGGCCGCGATCATGCCGTCGAGGTCGTCGGGGTTGGTCTCGCGGCGGACCAGGATGACCTTCTCGCCCGAACGCGACCACTTCACGGCCGTGTACGAGTCGAAGACCGCCTTGCCGACCGCGGCGCCCGGCGAGGCGGCGATGCCCCGGCCGACCTTCTCGACCTTCGCGTCCTCGTCGAAGCGCGGGAACATCAGCTGGGCGAGCTGTGCGCCGTTCACCCGCTGGAGGGCTTCCGTCTCGTCGATCAGCCCCTGGTCCACCAGCTGCGTGGCGATGCGGAAGGCCGCGCCCGCCGTGCGCTTGCCGACGCGGGTCTGGAGCATCCACAGCTGGCCGCGCTCGATGGTGAACTCGATGTCGCAGAGGTCCTTGTAGTGGTTCTCCAGCGTCTCCATGATCTGCATCAGCTGGTCGTACGACTTCTTGTCGATCTGCTCCAGATCCGCCAGAGGCACGGTGTTGCGGATGCCCGCGACGACGTCCTCGCCCTGGGCGTTCTGGAGGTAGTCGCCGTAGACGCCCTGGTGGCCGGAGGCGGGGTCGCGGGTGAAGGCCACGCCGGTGCCGGAGTCGGGGCCCAGGTTGCCGAAGACCATCGAACAGACGTTGACGGCCGTGCCCAGGTCGCCGGGGATGCGCTCCTGGCGGCGGTAGAGCTTGGCGCGGTCGGTGTTCCAGGAGTCGAAGACCGCGTGGATGGCGAGGTCCATCTGCTCGCGCGCGTCCTGCGGGAAGTCCCGGCCGGCCTCGGCCTTGACGATCTTCTTGAAGCGGGTGACCAGCTTCTTGAGGTCGGCGGCCTCCAGCTCGGTGTCGACGGTGACCTTCTTGGCCCCCTTGGCCGCCTCCAGCGCCTCTTCGAAGAGGTCGCCGTCGACGCCGAGGACGGTCTTGCCGAACATCTGGATGAGGCGCCGGTAGGAGTCCCAGGCGAAGCGGTCGTCGCCGGCCTGCTTGGCGAGGCCCTGGACCGACTTGTCGGAGAGGCCGATGTTGAGGACGGTGTCCATCATGCCGGGCATCGAGAACTTGGCGCCGGAGCGGACGGAGACGAGCAGGGGGTCGTCGGCCTGGCCGAGCTTCTTGCCCATCTTGGCTTCGAGGGCGTCGAGGTGTGCACTCACCTCGTCACGCAGTGCCGCCGGCTCCTCACCGCTGTCGAGGTAGACCTTGCAGGCCTCGGTGGTGATGGTGAACCCGGGCGGCACCGGCAGGCCGAGGTTGGTCATCTCGGCGAGGTTGGCGCCCTTGCCCCCGAGGAGGTCCTTGAGGTCCTTGTTGCCCTCGGTGAAGTCGTAAACGAACTTCACTGCCTCAACGCTCGTGGCCGTTTCGGCTACCGGGAGATCTTTGTTTTCCGACACGGGTCTCGACTCCTCGAGGACGCGGTGGCTGCCCTGACGGGCAGGAACATACCCAGATCAAAGGCGTCTGGGTACGTCCACTTGCGCGTCATGCGCCTGTAACCAGTCGTCCGCCACTGGATCGAAAGTCAAAGCTTGGCAAGCGCAGAGCAGCCGATGTATTCACTTCTTGAACGCATCCACTCCCTACGGAGCCCTTGAGTGCTCAGGTGAGCGGCTCAGGCTACGTTTGATTTCGATCGATGAACGATCAAGGGGTGGCACTCAGTGCCACCCCTTGAGGAAGTGCAAACGAGCGGGCGCCGCTCATGTGAGCACTACCCCTATCAAGGGTGGCGAGAATCACGCTTCCACAGGCCGCGGAATTTCACCATCCGGACGCTCCCCGGACACGCCTCACAACGGAAACGCGCTCGTCACACAGGCCGCCGTACGTCCGCCGAGCACGCGCCGCACGTCCGCCGCACCGCTCACCGCAGGACCCCGCACGACCCCGCACGCCATCGCACGCCGCCGAACCCCGGCCGCACCCCCGCTCACACGCCCAGCTCCAGCAGCCGTTCCTCCACCCGCGTCGGCGCGTACAGGTGCTCCACGACCATCGCACCGGCTCCCACCAGGCCCGCCCGGTCCCCAAGCCCTGAGGTCACCACGTCCAGCCGGGCCGTGGAGCGGGGCAGAGCCCGCTGGTAGAGCAGTTCGCGCACGCCGGTGAGGAAGGAGGTGCCCGCGAGGTCCCCGGCGATCATCAGGACGCCCGGGTTGAGCAGCGTCACGACCGTCGCCAGCACGTCGCCGACCTGGCGGCCGGCCTCGCGGGCCAGCGCCGCCGCACCCGGATGCCCGGCGGCGAGCAGGTCGCGTACGTCCGAGCCGGAGGAGGCGGGCACGCCGGTCTCGGCCAGTGCGCGGGCCACCGCGCCACCGCTGGCGACGGCCGCGAGGCAGCCGTGCGAACCGCAGCGGCACAGCGCCCCCGAGCCCACCCGGATATGCCCGATGTCACCGGCGCCGCCGTCGACACCGCGGAAGATCTCGCCACCCACCACGACTCCGGCGCCGATCCCGGTGGACACCTTGACCAGCACGAACGCCGAGCAGTCGCGGTATCCGGTGCGCTGTTCGCCGTACGCCATGAGGTTGGCGTCGTTGTCGACGAGGACCGGGACGGGTGCGGCACCGGTGCGTTCGGTGAACGCCCTGGAGAGGCGGGAGCGGATGTCGTAGCCGTCCCAGCCGGGCATGATCGGCGGCTGGACCACCAGGCCGGTCTCGCTGTCGACCGGGCCGGGGACGGCGAGGCCTATGCCGCAGGCCTCGTCCGCGCCGCGACCCGCCTTCTCCAGCAGTTCCGCGAACCAGCCGCCCAGCTCGCCGAGCACCACTTCCGGGCCGTCCTCGACCGCCAGCGGGCCCGCGTGCTCGGCGAGGATCTCGCCGGTCAGGGACAGCACGGCCGCGCGCGCGTGCCGGGTGTCCAGGTCGGCGGTGAGGACGACGGCGTGCGCGTCGTCGAACTCGAGCGTGATGGAGGGCCGGCCGCCCAGCGGGGAGTCGACGGGACCGCCCGCTCCCTCGCGCAGCCAGCCCGCGCGAAAGAGCCGGTCGAGGCGCTGCCCGACCGTGGCCCGGGAGAGTCCGGTGGCCTGCTGGAGGGCACCGCGTGTGGTGGCCCGGCCGGTCCGTACCAGCGCGAGCAGATCTCCGGCGCCGGCCTGACCGCCGCCCCTGCCCGTCCGTCCGGGCTGTCCGGTCATGCGCACCCCCTTGTGTTTCCCAACTCTGCATTACATATTGAGTTCTGCGTGTTAAATAGACGTAACCCTACGGTAGCCACTGCCGAACTGGTCGACCGTGGCCATGTCGTCGTCGTTCTTCGGGGAGCCCCGAGTGGATCGCACTGCCCAGCTCATCGCCCGCCCCGCGGAGTGCACCGCCGTATACGATCCGACCACTTCGGCCGGTTCGCTGCACCTCAGGGCCATAGAGGTACTGGACGGCAACTGGACGGGAACCTCGACCGTGCCCTCGCGTGGTCTGTACCCGCACCAGTGGTCCTGGGACTCCGCGTTCATCGCGATCGGGCTGCGGCACGTCTCCCCGCGCCGGGCACAGACCGAGCTGGAGACGCTGCTCGACGCCCAGTGGGGCGACGGGCGCATCCCGCACATCGTCTTCAACCCCTCCGTGCCGCTCGATGCCTACTTCCCGAGCCCCGACTTCTGGCGCTCCGGGACCGCGGGGCGCGCTGCGGGCGCCCCGCGCACCGTACAGACCTCCGGCATCGTGCAGCCACCGGTGCACGCGCTGGCAGCCTGGCTGGTGCACCGCGCCGACCCCGGTCTGTCGCGGGCGCGCGGCTTCCTGGCCCGGGTCTACCCCCGGCTGGCCGCCTGGCACCGCTATCTGCTGCACCGGCGGGACCTGGGCGGCGGCGGCCTGGTGTCGGTCGTCCACCCCTGGGAGCAGGGGATGGACAACGCGCCGTCCTGGGACGCCCCGCTCGCCCGGATCGCCCCGGCCCCGGCCCGCTCCTTCCGGCGCGCCGACCTCGCCCACGGGGCGCCCGAGGACCGGCCGACGGACCTGGACTACGGGCGGTACGTGCGGCTGGCGACGGACTACCGGGACGGGGAGTACGCGGACGGGCGGGCCGGGTTCGCCGTCGAGGACCCGGCCTTCAACGCCCTGCTCATCGCCTCCGAGCACGCGCTGGCCCGGATCGCGCAGGAGCTGGGGGCCACCGGCACCGCCCGCCACGCGCGCGCGCAGCGGCTGACGGCGGCGCTCGTGGACCGGCTGTGGGACCCGGCCGAGGGCCTGTTCCTCTGCCGGGACCTGCGCGGCGGCGGCCTGATCCGCGAGCGCGGCGTCTCCGGCCTGGTCCCGCTCCTGCTGCCCGGACTGTCCCGCGAGATCGTCTCCGCTCTCGTGGGGACCCTGCGCGGCCCGCACTTCGGGATGGGCGCCGCCACCCGTCTCGTCCCCAGCTACGACCTGCTCGGCGAGGCCTTCGACCCGCACCGCTACTGGCGGGGGCCGGCCTGGTTCAACACGAGCTGGCTCGTCGAGCGGGGCCTGAGGCTGCACGGCGAGCGGGCGCACGCGGACGCACTGCGCGCGGCCGTGCTGGACGTCTCGGACACCTCGGACTTCGCGGAGTACGTCGACCCGTACACCGGCGATGCCTGCGGGGCGACCGGCTTCAGCTGGACCGCCGCGCTCACGCTCGACCTGCTGCACGACACGCACGACACGCACGGCACGGACAACAGGCACGACAAGCACCACCGGCCGTACGACACGCGCCACCTGCCGCACGGCACGGGATTCGACAGGGCCGACAGCTCGTTCAAGGGAGGGGACCGGGGATGACGGACCGGCATCATCTGCTCGTGTACGGCGGGACGTTCGCCGCCGTCGGGGACCGCGGGGACATCAGCGGCGTACGCGGCGCCGGAGCCCCCGACGGGTTGTTCGTCAGGGACGCGCGCCACCTCAGCCGCTGGCAGCTCACCGTCGACGGGGCGGTGCCCGAGGTGCTCGCGCCGGTCGCGGACGGGGACGCGGCGCGCTGCGTGCTGGTGCCGCGCGGGGGCCGCACCGAGCCGCCCTCGTGCACGCTCTTCCGCGAACAGGCGGTCGGCGACGGCTCGTTCGTGGAGTCGCTGCGCGTGGTCAGCAACCGTCCGGTGCCGCTGACGGTCCGGCTGGCGCTCACCGTCGACGCCGACTTCACCGACCAGTTCGAACTCCGCTCCGACCACCGCACCTACGCCAAGACGGGCGCCGTCCGCACCCGCCAGATCCTCGACGACGGTGTGGAGTTCAGCTACCGGCGCGGCGAGTGGCGGTCCGTCACGACGGTGACCGCGGACCCCGCGCCGGACGGCGTCGAGGAGACCGGCACCGGCGCCCGCCGCCTCGCCTGGACCCTGGAGTTGGAGCCGCACGGCTCCGCCGAACTGACCCTGCGCGTCATGGCCCGCCCGCACGGCGAGAAGCGCGCCCTGCGCGTCCCCAGCTCCCCCACCGCGCTGACCAGGCACCTGCTGGCGCAGGAGGGCGAGTTCGTGGAGGGCGTGGCCTTCCCCACCGGCTGGCCCGAACTGGCGGCCGCCTGCGCGCGGGGCCTCGCCGACCTGGCCGCGCTCCAGGTCCCCGCGACCGGTCCGGACGGCGAGGAACTCCGCGTCCCGGCCGCCGGCGCCCCCTGGTTCCTCACCCTGCTGGGCCGCGACGCCCTGCTCACCTCGCTGTTCGCGCTCCCCTACCGGCCCGCCCCGGCCGCCGCCACGCTCCTCGCGCTGGCCGCCGCCCAGGCCACCGAGACCGGCCCGGAGTCGGTGTCCCAGCCCGGCAAGATCGTCCACGAGGTGCGGCACGGCGAACTCGCCCACTTCCACCAGGTCCCCTACGGCCGCTACTACGGCTCGGTGGACGCCACCCCCCTCTTCCTGGTCCTGCTCGGCGCCTACGTCGAGCAGACCGGCGACACAGCGCTGGCCCGCCGGCTCGAGCCGCACGCCCGCGCCGCCATCGGCTGGATGCTCGACCACGGCGGCCTCACCTCGCGCGGCTACCTGGTCTACCGCGCCGACCAGGGCGGCCTCGCCAACCAGAACTGGAAGGACTCCCCCGGCGCCATCTGTTCGGCCGACGGCACCCGCGCCCTTGGCCCGGTGATGGCGGCGGGCGCCCAGGGCTACGCGTACGACGCGCTGCGCCGCACCGCGTCCGTGGCGCGCACGGCGTGGCAGGACGAGACCTACGCGGCCCTGCTGGAGCAGGCCGCCGCCGATCTGCGCGACCGCTTCCAGCGGGACTTCTGGATGCGGGAGCGTTCCTTTCCTGCGCTGGCGCTGGACGGAGACGGCCGCCAGGTCGACGCGCTCGCTTCCGACGCCGGCCATCTGCTGTGGTCGGGGCTGCTGGACAAGGAGTACGGCGAGATGGTGGGCCGGCGGCTCCTGGAGCCGGACTTCTTCTCCGGCTGGGGCGTCCGCACGCTCGCGGCCGGGCAGTCGGCCTACCACCCGCTGTCGTACCACCGCGGTTCGGTGTGGCCGCACGACAACGCGCTGATCACCCTGGGGCTGGCCCGCTACGGCCTGCACGACGAGGCCCGTACGGTGGCGCACGGCCTGGTCGACGCGGCCACCGCGACCGGCCACCGCCTCCCCGAGGTCCTCGCGGGCTACGGCCGTGACACCCACGCGGAGCCGGTGCCGTACCCTCACGCCTGCGTACGGGAGTCCCGCTCGGCGGCGGCCCCGTTGGCGCTGCTCACGGCGGTGGGCGGGGCGTAACGACCTGCCTGGCCGAGCGTTTGCCCGGTGTTTGCCGACCGCGGGGCGCGGCGGTTGAACACCGGGCGAGGGCACGCCGTACGAGACGGTGGCGGATCCGGCCCCATCACCGGATCCGCCGATCCACCCGGCTTCGTACGGAAGGACCCCTCGGGTGCCTGTCTTCACACGGTCTCGTGATCTGCCCGGCTCCAGCGGCGACGGTCCGCCCGCGAGCGCCGACGACACCGAGACGGTCCCTGAGCCCGAGGAGCCCGAGGAGCCCCAGGAGCCCCAGGAGCCGGGGAGCGAGGCGCCGGAGGGCGACACGGCGCCGCCCCGCACCCTCAGGGCCCGTGTGGCGCACTGGCGGGCCTGGCGGAGCCGGTATCCGCGGGCCGCGCGCGTGGTGTGGTGGACGGTGACCGCGCTGTCCCTCGCGCTCGTCCTCGCGGCCATGGTGATGCCGAACCAGCTGCAGCTCCTGCGGGCCGACCAGTTCGTCCGGCTCCCCGGCGAGGCGATCATCGCGGCGGCTCTCCTCCTCTCCCTGCCGCGCCGCCCCCGGCTGGTGGCCGCGGCGGCACTCGGCATCGGCCTCGCCGCACTGACCGTGGTCAACGTGCTGGACATGATGTACGCCGAGTACCTGGGCCGCGGCTTCAACCTGATCCTGGACTGGGGTCTGCTGGACGACGCGCAGTCCTACGTCGCGGACTCCATGGGCGAGACCACGGCCCTCGCCGCCACGGCCGGCCTCCTCCTGCTGATCGCCGCGCTGTTCGCCGTGATGGCGCTGGCGGCGGTCCGGCTGAGCAACCTGCTGGTGCGCGACGTCGCCGCCTCGACCCGCGGCACGCTGATCGCCGGCACCATCTGGATCACCTGTTCGGTCCTGTCGGTCCAGTACGCCGGACTGCCGCTCGCCTTCCACCGCGCGGTGACCGCGGCGACCGTGAAGGCCCAGGCCGTACGGCAGACGATCGCGGACGAGGCCGCGTTCGCCAAGGAGAACCGCGTCGACGCCTTCGGCCACACGCCGCCCGAACAGCTCGTGCCCGACCTGCGCGGCAAGGACGTCGTCTTCACCTTCATCGAGAGCTACGGCCGCAGCGCGATCGAGGACCCGGTCATGGCCCCCGGCGTCAACAGGACGCTCACGGCGAGCAACGCGGCCCTGGCGAAGGCCGGTTACCACGCCAGGAGCGGCTGGCTGACCTCGGCGACCTACGGCGGCGGCAGCTGGCTCGGCCACTCCACCACCCTGTCGGGGCTGTGGATCGACAACCAGCAGCGCTATCGCACGGTCATGAGCAGTGACCGCCTCAACCTGCCCAAGATCTTCAAGAAGACCGGGGCCTGGGACACGGTCGGTGTGATGCCCGGCATCCAGAAGGCGTGGCCCGAGCAGAAGCACTACGGCCTCGACAAGGTCTACAACGCCTTCCAGCTGGGCTACCAGGGGCCGAAGTTCAGCTGGTCGACGATGCCCGACCAGTACGCGCTGGAGGCGTTCCAGCGGCTGGAGCACGGCAAGAAGCGCGACAAGCCCCTGATGTCGGAGATCATCCTGACCTCCAGCCACCAGCCGTGGGCTCCGCTCCCCACGATGGTCGGCTGGGACGAGGTGGGCGACGGCTCGGTCTTCGACACCATCCAGAAGGCCGGTGAGAATGCCTCCGAGGTCATCTCCGACTCGGCCAGGTCCCGCAAGGCGTACGGCGAGTCGATCGAGTACTCGGTGACCGCTCTCACCCAGTGGCTGGAGCGCTACGGCACCGAGGACACCGTCATGGTCTTCCTCGGCGACCACCAGCCCGTCGCCCGCGTCAGCGGCGACAACGCCAACCGGGACGTGCCGATCTCGATCGTCGCCAAGGACCCGAAGGTCCTCGACAAGGTCGCCTCCTGGAACTGGACCGACGGCATCAGGCCGGCGAAGGACGCCCCGGTCTGGAGGATGGACCTCTTCCGCGACCGCTTCCTGACGGCGTACGGGTCGACGCCCCACCCGTCGAAGTGACCGGCCGCCCACCGAAGGGCCGACGCGGTGGGGGCTGACCGGCCGGGTCGGTTTCCCGGCCGGGGGCCGGTCCTCAGCCGCCGGAGGTGTCCAGTTCCGCTTCCTCGTCGATGCCCGCGCAGTCGTAGGGGTCCTTCAGCCAGCCGTCCGGGAGGACGACCCGGTTGTTGCCGGAGGTGCGGCCGCGGGGGCCGTCGGCGCCGGTCGGCCAGGGCTGGTCGAGGTCCAGTTCGTCGAGTCCGGCGCGGAGCGCTTCGAGGGACGAGGTGATCGCCAGCCGCTTTCGCATCTCGGAGCCGACGGCGAAGCCCTTCAGGTACCAGGCGACGTGCTTGCGGAAGTCGACGACGCCCTTCGTCTCGTCGCCGATCCACTCGCCGAGGAGGGTGGCGTGCCGGACCATGATGTCGGCGACCTCGCGCAGGGAGGGCCGCGCGATGCCGTCCGTACGCCCCTCGAAGGCGGCGACCAGGTCCGCGAACAGCCACGGACGGCCCAGGCAGCCGCGGCCGACGACCACTCCGTCGCAGCCCGTCTCGCGCACCATCCGCAGCGCGTCCTCGGCCGACCAGATGTCGCCGTTGCCGAGGACGGGGATCTCCGGGACGTGCTCCTTCAGGCGGGCGATGGCCTCCCAGTCGGCGGTGCCGCCGTAGTGCTGGGCGGCGGTACGGCCGTGCAGCGCGATGGCCGTCACGCCCTCCTCGACGGCGATGCGGCCGGCGTCGAGGTAGGTGATGTGGTCGTCGTCGATGCCCTTGCGCATCTTCATGGTGACGGGGAGGTCCCCGGCGCCGCTGACGGCCTCGCGCAGGATCGCGCGCAGCAGGTTGCGCTTGTAGGGCAGGGCGGAGCCGCCGCCCTTGCGGGTGACCTTCGGGACGGGGCAGCCGAAGTTCAGGTCGATGTGGTCGGCCAGGCCCTCTTCCGCGATCATGCGGACGGCCTTGCCGACGGTCGCCGGGTCCACGCCGTACAGCTGCACCGAGCGCGGCTTCTCGCTCGCGTCGAAGTGGATCAGCTGCATGGTCTTGTCGTTGCGCTCGACCAGCGCCCTGGTCGTGATCATCTCGCTCACGAACAGGCCCTTGCCCCCGCTGAACTCCCTGCACAGGGTGCGGAAGGGCGCGTTGGTGATGCCGGCCATGGGGGCGAGGACGACCGGCGGCTGAACGGTGTGCGGGCCGATCTGCAGGGGGGAAACGGGCGTGGACATCCGCCCATTGTCGCGCATCGACGACGATCATGTAACGGTCATTAGTTAGCCGCACTATCGACATCGGCGTAGCATGACCGCATGCCAGAGCTGAGCCAGCGACGCCGTCTGCTCGTCCTCGCGATCTGCTGCATGAGCCTGCTGATCGTGAGCCTCGACAACACCGTCCTCAACGTCGCCCTGCCCGCCATGGAACGCGACCTGCACGCCGGCACCTCCGGCCTGCAGTGGACGATCGACGCGTACACCCTCGTCCTCGCATCCCTGCTGATGCTCGCCGGGTCCACGGCCGACCGGATCGGGCGCAGAAAGGTCTTCCTGGCGGGCCTGGTCGTGTTCTCGTTCGGCTCCCTGCTCTGCTCCCTCGCCCCCGACCTGGAATGGCTGGTCGTGGCCCGCATGGTGCAGGCGGTCGGCGGTTCGATGCTCAACCCGGTCGCCATGTCGATCATCACCAACACCTTCACCGACCCGCGCGAGCGCGCCCGAGCGATCGGCGTGTGGGGCGGGGTCGTCGGCATCTCCATGGCCGCCGGGCCCCTGATCGGCGGCCTGCTGGTGGAGTCCGTGGGCTGGCGCTCCATCTTCTGGGTCAACCTCCCCGTCGGCCTCGCCGCCCTCCTGCTGACCCTGCGGTACGTCCCCGAATCCCGCGCCCCGAAGGCCCGCCGCCCCGACCCGGTCGGCCAGCTCCTGGTCATCGCCCTGTTCGGCAGCCTGACGTACGCGATCATCGAGGCCCCCGAGGCCGGGCTCGGCACCAGCCTGCCCTTCGCCGCGGTCGCCCTGGCCGCCCTGCTCGGGCTCCTGCGCTACGAACCCCGCCGCGAAGAACCCCTCATCGACCTGCGGTTCTTCCGGTCGGCGCCGTTCAGCGGGGCGACCGTGATCGCGGTCAGCGCGTTCGCCGCGCTCGGCGGATTCCTGTTCCTGTCCACGCTCTACCTGCAGAACGTCCGTGGCCTCGACGCCCTCCACGCCGGCCTGTGGATGCTGCCCATGGCCCTCCCCACCTTCCTGTGCGCCCCGCTGGCCGGGCGGCTCGTCGGCAGCCGGGGGCCACGGGTGCCCCTGTTCATCGCCGGGCTCGCCATGACCGCGAGCGGGGTCCTGTTCGCCGCCTTCGACGCGGAGACGTCCGACAGCACGCTGTTCCTCGGCTACGTGCTGTTCGGCATCGGCTTCGGCTTCGTCAACGCCCCCATCACCAACACGGCCGTCTCGGGCATGCCCCGCACCCAGGCCGGGGTCGCCGCCGCCGTCGCCTCCACCAGCCGGCAGCTCGGCCAGACCCTCGGGGTCGCGGTGATCGGGGCGGTGCTCGCGGCGGGCATCGGGGCGTCGTCGTACCGCGAGACGTTCGTGTCGGCGGCGGTGCCCGGCTGGTGGATCCTCACGGGGTGCGGGGCCGTGGTGCTGGTGGTGGGGCTGGTCTCCAGCGGGGCGTGGGCGCGGGAAACCGCCGCGCGGACGGCTGAACGGCTGGCCGCGCCGGAGGTGCGTGAGCAGGTGGGCGCCTCGGGCGGCTGACAGGGGAACGGCAGGGGCCCGGCCGGGGGATCCGGACGGGCCCGTACACGGCGGGCCTGCGGACGGGCCGTCAGCAGTTGACCGTGCGCGAGTAGTTGCCGAAGATCCCCTTGTAGATGTAAAAGGCGTTGCTGCCGGCCGGGATCACGTAGCACGAACTGTCCGGGGCGAGCGAGACCTCGATCTTCGCCGCACGTTCGTAGCGGCACCTGTTGGTGAGAAGGACGTCGAAACCGTCGGTCCTCTCCGTGACCAGGCGACTGATGCAGCTCGGGGCCGTCGTCGCGGCGGCCGCAGGCGCCGCCGAGACGATCATGGAACCGCCGATGGCCGCCGCGGTCACCACGGCCTGTACCGCCCTGCGGGACATACGCATCAAGTACTCCTTACAGAGAAGGTTGTTCGGTCAACATCCGGAACACTAGGCTGACCAGCGCATAATCCGCGCACAGTGCGCGCACAACTGACCGGTGGCGGCTCGACGTTGCGGGCCTCGCTCTCGCGACATGGGGGGTATCCGTGCGTTTCGCTCTTCTCGGTCCCCTGGAGGTCTTCCGCGACGGCGACCCTGTCGATCTGGGCTCGGCCAAACAGCGCCTGTTACTGGCGGCCCTTCTCAGCCGCCCGTCCGAGACCGTGCCGACCGCCGTCCTGGCGGAGGCGCTGTGGGGCGAGGATCCCCCGGCCTCCGCCGCCGCGAACCTGCGCACGTATGTGCGCGGCCTGCGGAGCGCCCTGGGCGGCGGCGGCCCCTGGGACGGGATGCCGCGCACGCCGGGCGGCTATCTGCTCCGGGTCGAGCCTGGCCGGCGCGACGTCGACCTCTTCGACCAGGCTGCCGCCCGCGGCCACCGGGCCCTGACGCTCGGCGATCCGGCACGGGCATGCGAGGAACTGGCCGAGGCGCTGGGGCTGTGGCGGGGGACCGTCCTCGAAGGGCTGCCGCTGCCGGACGCACTGGCCCGCTGGGCGAGTCGGCTGGAGGAGCGCCGGTGCCACGCCGAGGAGGACTACGCGGAGGCCCTGCTCGCGGAGGACCGCTTTCCGGAGGCGGTCCGCGGCATGCGGAGCCTCGTCGAGCGCCATCCCCTGCGGCAGCGGGCCTGGGGCCGGCTGATGCTGGGTCTGTACCGGGGCGGCGACGTGGCGGGCGCGCTGGAGGCGTACCGCCAGGTGCGCGAGGTGCTGGTCCAGGAGACCGGCCTCGATCCCGGACCCGAACTGACCCGCCTGCACGAGGACATGCTCAGGCAACGCCCGCTGCCGACGCCGGCCACGCCGGCTCCGCTCCCGGCCGTACCGCGGCAACTCCCGCTCGTCACCGCCGACTTCGTCGGACGCGATGCCTCGCTCGCGGTGCTCGAATCCGCCCTCGACCGGGAGGCCGGCCATCCGGAGACCGCCGTGATCATCGCCGTCTCCGGAATGGCAGGCGTCGGCAAGACCGCTCTCGTGCTGCACTGGGCGCACCGGGTCGCCCCCCGCTTCCCCGACGGGCAGCTCCATGTGAACCTGCGCGGGTACGACGAGGAGGGCGCGCTGCCCGCCGCCGACGCCCTCCAGGGACTGATCGAGGCGCTGGGCGTACCGCAGTCCCGGATACCGCCCGGCGCGGAGGACCGCACGGGGCTCTTCCGCAGCCTGCTGGCCTCCCGCCGCGTACTCGTCGTCCTGGACAACGCACGCGACTCCGCACACGTACGGCCACTGCTGCCCGGCGCCGGGGACAGCGTGGTGGTCGTCACGAGCCGGGAGCGGCTGCACGGGCTGGTGACGACCGAGGGGGCGCGGTCGCTCACCCTCGACGTGCTGACCGAGCAGGAGTCGATCGGCCTGCTGGTCTGCCGCCTGGGCGCGCGGGTCGAGGTGGAACCGGCGGCGGCGGCGGAGATCGTGGCGACGACCGGGCGGCTGCCCCTCGCCCTCGCCGTCGTCGCCGCGCGGGTGGCGGACCACCCTTCCTTCCCCCTGCACACCTTCGCGGCCGAACTCCGGCCAGCCGGTGCACTGTTGGACGCCCTGGGGGACGGCGACGCCCGGCGGGTCCTGTCCTGGTCGTATCTCGCCCTCACCGAGGGGGCGGCCCGCCTGTTCCGGCTGCTCGCGCTGCATCCCGGCCCCGATCTGCCCCTTGACGCGGCGGCGGCGCTGGCCGGGGCCCCGGAGCGCTCCGTCCGGCCGCTGCTGCGGGAGCTGGCCCGGCTGCACCTGCTGACCGAGCACGCACCGGGGCGATACCTCTTCCACGATCTGCTGCGGACGTACGCGGCCGAACTCGTCCGGGGCGTGGAGCCGTTCGCGGAGCGCAGTGCGGCCCGCGAACGGCTCTACGACCACAGCCTGCACCGCGCCCACGCCGCGGCGGTGCTCGTGCAACCGCAGTGGCTGGCCGTCACGCCGGTGCCGCCGTTGCCGTCCAACAGCGGCGGGCACGCACGGGACGCCGACACGGCCCTCGCCTGGTTCGCCGCCGAACACCGGGTGCTGCTGCGGACGGTGGCGCAGGCCGCGGAGTACGGCTTCGAGACGTACTGCTGGCAGCTCGCCTGGGCACTCACCGCCTATCTGGCGCCCCACGGCCTGTGGCAGGACCAGCTCACGGTCCAGGAGACCGCACTCGCCGCCGCCACGAGGGCCGGCGATCAGGCGGGCCAGGCCATGGCCTGCCGCCTGCTGGCCAGGGCCAACTCCCGGCTCGGGAACCTCGATGCCGCGGAGGACCAGCTCCGCCGCGCCCTTGAGCTGTACGCCCGCCTGGGCGACACCACCGGGCAGGCCCAGACCCTGCACAACTACGTCGAGGTCTGCTACATGGACGGCCGACTGGCGGAGGCGCTGGGCCACGGCAAGGAGGCGCTGCGCCTGCACCGGCTGTCCGGCAACCAGGACGGTGAGGCCCGCACCCTGAACGCGATCGGCTGGCTCCACGCCGCCGAGGGCGACTACGAACAGGCCATCGAGAACTGCACCCAGGCCCTAGACCGGCAGCGGAGCGCCGGTGACCGCAACGGCCAGGCCGCCACTCTGGACAGTCTCGGCTTCGCCTACCACCATCTGGCCCGCTACGACCGCGCCGTCGCCAGCTACGACGAGGCCGTCACGCTGTTCCGGGCCTCGGCCGACCGCTATCACGAGGCGGAGACCCTGGTCCGGCTCGGTGAGACGTTCGCGGCGACGGGTGACACCGGGAGGGCCGAAGACGTCTGGCGCCGTGCCGCCGCGATCTTCGACGCGTTGCGGGACCCGGAGGCCGACGCCGTACGGGAGCGCCTCGCCCGTCTCCGGGAGACGTGAGGCATCCGCCGGGTTCGGCGTCCGCCGGGGCGCCCTCACCCGCGGTCACGTCACGCCCATCGGTCGGCCAGGTTCGGCCAGCGCTTGAGCAGGGCCTCCTCCACCCGCGGTACCGCCTTCTGGCCCGCCAGGGCCAGGGCGATCGCCGCCAGGACGCCTGCCCACGCCACAGGGCCCAGTGGGGTGCAGCCGAACATCTGGCTGGCGCCCGGGGTTTCCACCAGGGCGAACAGGGCCGCCGCCGAGCCCAGGGACGTGAGGCGGACCAGGGGGCTGTCCCGGCGGTCGGCCAGGGTCTGGGCCAGTTGGGTGCCCACCACCGCGCACAGGGCCATCGTGGTCGAGCGGCGGGTCGTGCCGGGGGTGAAGCGGCCGATGAGCCAGGCGGCCGTGGCGCCGAGACAGGTGGTGAGGGCCCGGTGGCGGATCTGGCGGATCAGGGGGGCGCCGAGGAGCGCCGTGCCGAGTGGGGCGTCGGTGTCCGGGGAGTCGGCCGCCTCCTTGGGGGTGACGGCCACCGCCATCGCCGGGAACAGGTCCGTGAACAGGTTGACCAGCAGCATCTGGCGGGTGGACAGGGGGGCCGAGCCCGACAGGAGGGTGCCGAGGATGCCGAAGCCGACCTCGCCCGCGTTGCCGCCGATGAGGATGGCGATGGCGTCGGCGACGCTGTGCCAGAGGGAACGGCCCTCCTGGACGGCGTCGATGAGCACCGACAGGTCGTCGCCGGTGACGACGAGGTCGGCGGCGTTGCGGGCGGCGGCCGAGCCGCGGGCGCTGATGCCGACGCCGATGTCGGCCGCGCGGATCGCGGCGGCGTCGTTGGCACCGTCGCCGACCATGCCGACGACCCGGCCGGCGTCCCTGAGCGCCTCGACGACCTGGAGTTTCTGTTCGGGCGCGACCCGGGCGACGACATCGGCGTCACGGAGCATGCGGGAGCGCACCGAGCGGTCGGCGGCGGCGAGTTCGTCGCCGGTGACCACCCTCGCGTCGTCCGGCCAGCCGAGCTCGACGGCGATGGCGTGGGCGGTCTGCGGGTGGTCGCCGGTCAGCACGACGGGCCGTACGCCCGCCTCGCGCAGGCCGCGGACCAGGGCCGGTGAGGTCTCGCGGGGCACGTCGGCGAGGGCCACGAGTCCGGTGAACTCCAGTTCAGCCAGGGGTGCTTCGAGGGCGTCGGTGGCCTCCTCGCCCTCTGCCAGCGGGCGTTGGGCGACCGCCAGGACGCGCAGGCCGTCCCCGGCGAGGGACCTGGACCTGTCGGGGATGTGCGAGGGCAGGCCGGAGCAGGTCGGCAGGACCGTCTCGGGGGCACCCTTGACGACCAGGACCGGTGAGCCGTCGGCGGCGCGGCCGACCGCCGCCGCGTAGCCCCGGCCCGCCTCGAAGGGCAGGCCCTCGGTCTGCCGCCAGTCGGGGTCCGGGCCCGCGGCGTCCAGGACGGCCTCGTCGGTGGCGTGGACCGGGCGGTGCGCGTCCCTGTCGAGGCGGGGGCAGGCTCGGGCCGCCGCGCGCAGGGTGCCGGCGGCGGCCGGGTCGTCGAGGCTGTGCACCGTGCCGTCGGGACCGGCCACCCGGACCAGGCGCAGCCGGTTCTCGGTGAGCGTGCCGGTCTTGTCGAAGCAGATGGTGTCCATGCGGCCCAGCGCCTCCAGTGTGCGCGGGGTGCGCACCAGGAGGCCGCGGCTGCTGAGCCGGCGGGCGGCGGCGAGCTGGGCGACCGTGGCGACCAGGGGCAGTCCCTCGGGTACGGCGGCCACGGCGACGGCGACCCCGCCGCTCACCGCCCGGCGGATCGGGGTGCCCCGCAGCAGTGCCAGGCCGGTCACCGCGGCGCCGCCCGCCATGGTCAGCGGCATGGCCTTGCGGGTGAGTTCCTGGAGCCGGGCCTGCACCCCCGCGGCCGGCGGGACCCGCGCGGCGAGGGAGACGGCGCGGGCGGCCTCGGTGCGGTCCCCGGTGTCGACCACGACGGCCTGGGCGCGTCCGGCGACCACCGTCGTCCCCTCGAAGACCATGCAGTGGCGTTCCGCGACGGGGGCGTCCGGGGTCGGGTCCACGGCCTTGTCCACGGGCAGGGACTCGCCGGTCAGCGCGGACTCGTCGACCTCCAGACCGTCCTCCCACAGCAGGCGGGCGTCGCCGGGCACGACGTCGTCGGTCTTGAGGTCGATGACGTGGCCCGGGTGGAGCTTGACGGCGTCGACGACATGCGTGGTCCGCTCGTCGGCGACCCGCGCCTTCTGCTTCTGCCCGGCGACCAGCCCGGACAGGGCACGTTCGGCCCGCAACCGCTGGAAGCCGCCGACCAGGGCGTTCAGGTCGAGGGCACCGACCACGAGCAGCGCGTCCACGACCGAGCCGAGGATCGCGGACGCCGCCGAACCGACGGCCAGGACGGGGGTGAGCGGATCGTCCAGTTCGCCGCGCACGGCTCGGGCGAGCTGCGCCGACCAGCGCACCGGGGCCAGCACCCGAAGCCGTACGACGGTGTCGGCGGCCGTGCGGGCGCGGGCCGCCGCCCGTTCCACGGAGGTCGGCCGCGGGGGCGCCTCGCGTTCCAGCCGCTCGCGTACGTCGTCCGGATTCAGGGTGTGCCAGGCGACCCGGGGCCGGGGGTGCGGGGG
>NZ_JARGEF010000098.1:0-26594 GCF_033794725.1 Streptomyces sp. ID05-39B
GGATTTTGGTTTTTTTGCTTTTTTCGTGGGCTTGGAGATTTGTATAAGGGACAGGCCGGCGGGGGCGTACTGGGCGGCTTGCGCGTCGAACATCGAGGCGTAGCGGCCTTGGGCGGCCATGAGTTCGTCGTGGCTGCCGTGCTCGACGAGCCGTCCGTGGTGCAGGACGTAGATGCGGTCGGCGTGGCGGACGCCGGACATGCGGTGGGTGACCAGGACGACAGCCCGGTTCGGGGCGGCGAGCCGGCGGATGCGGTCGAAGGCGGCGATCTCCGCTTCCGGGTCGAGGGCGGAGGTGGGCTCGTCCACGATGAGCACGCCGTCGGTATCCGAGGTGGCGCTGCGCCAGTGGGTCCGGGCGAGGCCGATCTTCTGCCACTCGCCGCCGGACAGTTCGCTCGCGCCGCGGAACATCCGGGCCAGCAGGGTGCGCAGGCCGTCGGGAAGCCTTGCGATGACCGGTCCGGCACCCGCGTAGTCCACGGAAGGCTGCAGGTGCTCGGAGTCGGCTGCCCGGGCTGGCCGGCCGATCCGGATGTTCAACGCCGCTGTCACGGGCCAGCGTTGGAAGTCCTGGGTGAGCAGTGAGACGCGGTCGAATACCTCGGAGCGGTCCAGGGAGGCGATGTCGGCGTCACCCCACAACACCGTCCCGCTCTGCGGCAGCAACAGGCCCGACAACACCTTCATCAGAGTGCTCTTGCCTGAGCCGTTCTCGCCGACTACGGCGGTGACCGAGCCCATGGGCAGCGTGAGGGAGACCTCGTCCAGGGCGGGGGCTTCCCGGTCCGGGTAGCGGTAGCTCACTTTCTCCAAGGCGACCTGCCTCACCCGTGCCGGGACGGGGTCGCCCCCGCTCGGGATGGTGCGCCGTGCCGCCTCGTCCAGGAACCGGGCGTGGTCACGGACGTAGAGGGACTCCTCGTGCAGCTGGTTGACGTTCATGACCAGCGCGCCCAGGCTCGCCGAGCCGGATCGGACGGCGATGACGGCGGTCCCGGCCACGGCCAGACTCATGTGCCCGCTCATGATCAGCCAGAACATGGCCGCGTACGTCGCTGCCATGGCGAGTCCGGACAGCGCGGCGGCCACCCACTCGGTGACGGCTTTGCCGGCGGCCAGCCGCTCCTGCTCGGCCTCGGCGCTCTCGGCCATCCGCTCGTAGCGGCTGAGCAGGAACGGCCCAACGGCGTGGATGCGCACCTCCTGAGCGGCGGTGCGCTCGGTGAGCAGGTTGCCGATGAGACGGCTGGCCCGCACGTGCTCGACCCAGGTCATGACCGACACGTACCGTTCCTGCGCCACCCGCATCGCGCCCCAGCCGCGCGGCGCCGCGATAAGGATCAGCATCGGCAGGAGGACCGGGTGGAGGATGGTGAGCACGCCCGCCGTGGAGATCAGGGAGATGGTCCCGTTCAGCGCGGCGACGCAGGCACTGATCATGCGGCGGGCGGATCCGGCGCCGTACTGGGCGACATCGATCAACCGCCGGAACTCCGGATCCTCGATGGCCTCCAGCTCGACCGACGCGGCGGCGGCCAGGTACTGGGTCGTAGCGATCCGCTCGACCAGCGGCTCCAGCCGGCCCGCCCGCGAGGTGGACCATCCGGCCAGGCCCGAGTTGACCACGGCTGCTCCGGCGGCGGCGAGCAGTCCGGGCAGAACTGCGTGCAGCCGCTGCTCGGGGGTGCCGGAGCCGAGCAGCGCGTGCATGACGGCGTTGACCGCGAGCAACCCGACCGCCGCGGCGAGGCCCTGCCCGATCTCGCTGATCGCGACCGTGAGCAGTGCGCGGCGGTCTGCCTGCCACGCCAGCCGCAAGGTCGCCCCGACGAGCTTGGGCATGGAGCGCAGAGCCGACAGCATCGTCAAGTCCAGCCGAGCGCGCTCGTGTTCCGACCAGCCCAGGTCGTAACGCAGGGGACCACCGAAGAGCTCCTCCTCGGCGTCGGAGACCTCCGGCTCCGCCATCCGCACCCGTCCGAAGAACCTCTTCACAGCGCGCCGCCTCCCCGGGGCCGGCTCAACGCCCGGAGGGCCGACGTGGGCTGCCACCGCGCCACCTTCTTGGCAGCCGCATGTGCTGGTGTCCTGACCGAAGTCAACGTGGTCCCCCCTTGACGGTTGTGTGGCTGCTCCTGCGGCTCAACGAGCTGACCCAGAATTTCGAACACACGTGTTTCGGTCGCGCTGGTAGCCCTGGGATTTAGCGGATGCCGGAGCTTGTGGGTTGCATCGACCTTTGCGGCCCCTGGGTCAGGGACTGGAGCAGCGGTGGCCGAAACGCCGAGCGTGCCGCTGTCTCGTCGCCGAGGGCGGGAGCGCGGTCTGGCGCAAGCGTGCGAGTGGTGTGCCGAATCCAGAGAGTGGTCGTCGACCGCAGCCATCAGGAGGTTCTGGGGATCGCACGCTTGGCCTGAGTCAGCAACAAGGTGCTGGCCCTCGCGAGGTCCTCGGGCGTGTCGATCGCCAATCCGTCGTCTGCGACGCCGAGCATCCGTACACCGTGACCATGTTCGATGAAGCGCAGCATCTCCACGCTTTCGGTACGTTCCAGCGGCCCCTGAGGGAGATGCCGGAACGTGTCGAGGGCCGTTCGGGTGAAGCCGTAGAGACCGAGCTGACGCAAGTACCTCGGTCGCTCACCGCGCGGGTAGGGGATCGGCTGCCGGGAGAACATGAGGGCGTTGTGCTCGGCGTCGACGACGACCTTGACGACGTTGTGGTCCAGGACGGCACCGGCGTCCTCCAGCTCCGTGTACGCGTTCACTGCCAGGGTTCCGGGTGCCAGGTGCTCCATGGCTTGGGAGACGCCGTCGATCGCGGTGGGGGAGATGAACGGCTCGTCGCCCTGGACGTTGATGTACGCGTCTGCGGGCAGGCGTTCGGCGCACTCCGCGACGCGGTCCGTGCCGGTGAGGTGTTCTCCGGTCCGCATGCACTCGATGCCCAGGCGGTGACACACCTCCTCGATGCGCTCGTCATCGGTGGCGACCACCACCCCGTCGAGGCACCTTGCCTCAAGGCAGCGCTGGTGGACATGCCACAGCAGTGGCTTGTCCCCGAGCTGCGCAAGGGGCTTTCCCGGAAATCGGGAGGCTCCCCAGCGGCAAGGGATGACCGCTATGTGGTGGCGGCGCGCGGTGCTCGGCGGTGCGGCGGTGGTGGCTGCCACGGCGTACTCCCGTCGGTAAGTGTCAGGAATGAGTGGGGCGGGGGAGGAGGGCCAGCTTGGCGCGGACGGTCGGCGAGGCGGAGTCCTCGAAGGACCGCCACTCATAGCCGCTGACCTCCTCGGTTTGAAGCTTCACGGTGTGTTCGGTCCGAAGGAGGAAGGCCCAGCGGCAGTCCACGTGCTGGTGCGCCGGCTCGCCCTTCGCGGGGTTGGCGGCGATGTCGTGTACGTCGATGTCCAGCGGCACGGTCTCGAAGCCGGGGAGGGGGACGACGGCATCGCGAGGAATGCCGGCCTCCTCGCCCAGTTCACGGAGGGCGGCACCGGGAAGGTCCTCGTCGCCTGGCTCGGTGTGGCCGCCGGGCGCGAGGGCCTTGCCCGTGGCGTTGTGCTGAACGTGGAGCACCTGGTCGTTGCTGTCGATGACGATGGCGCTGCAGGTGACGTGCGTGGGAAAGGTCTTGCGGCTGGTCGGATCGTCCTCGCCGGCAAGGAGGACGAAGAGCGCAGCCAGGGCGTCCCGCTCGGACGGGTGGCGGGTGAGGTATGCCTCAACGGTGGCGCGGATGTGGTCGGGGGAAGGCGGCATGGGATCACCTGTCGAAGTAGTCGAACCAGATCCTGGCGATGGCCTGGCGGTCGGCTGCGGGCATTTCGTGGAGACCGGACGGGAAGCGGCCGTGGCTGAGGGCCGCGGTGGCGGCGAGTATCTCGGCCTGAACGAGATGGATGTATGAGCCGACGGCGGCGCCGTGCACGAAGTTGACGGCGCCGCCGTCAGCGAGGACGTAGAAGTAGTGGCCCGTGATCTCGTAACGCGTCAGATGCTCGCTGACCGGGGTGCGCTTGTAGAGGCCATGCAGGCTGCCGAGTTCGAGTTCGTCCTCTGAGGACGTCACCGAGGCGAGGTACGCCCCGTTGCGCAGGGCGGAGAAATCGCCCTGGCGGAGCGCGAGGTTGCCGGTGGCACACAGGACGAGTTCCGCCTCCCGGAGCGCCTCGGCCGTCGATGCGCTCGTACGGAAGCCATGGGAATGCGCCTGCACTCTCTTGACCGGATCGATGTCGTGGACGGTGACGCGCACGTCTTGGGCGCGCAGCGTCTGAGCGATGGCCCGGCCGACCTTGCCGAACCCGATGACGCAGGCGTTTCGGCTGGTCAGAATGTCGCCGCGGGCGCGTACGAGGGCGTCGGTCGAGAAGACGATGGACCGGCCCACCAGGTGGTCCTCGCAGTCCTTCAGCGGGGAGCGGGCCACCGAGACGACGGGACAGGGCAGGCGGTCCAGTGCCGCGTACCGCTGGTGTCCGTTCTCGGTGTCCTCGACGACGCCGAGGACGCGGCCGGAGAACTTCTCTACCAGGGTGTCGAGGCACGGCGCGAAGTAGCCGCCGATGTCTATCAGGATGACGTTCCGGCCGCCTGCTGTGTCCTCCAGGTACTCCAACGCCCAGGTCGAGTCGGCAAACAGTTCTCGGTTCAGGTCATGGATGGTGAAGGCACGTCGGACCTTCTCCAGCGTCGGCTGGTCGACGGACCTTGGCTTGGGTAGTACAGCACCGACCGTGGACGTCGCGGCCATCGCGCGGAGGAACGCCGGCCGCTCGGAGAGCAGGTGCGTGATGATCAGCGTGGTGACGTGCTCGCCAGCGGGGAACCGTGTTGTGATCTGCCGGAAGAAGGCTTCCAGTCGCGCCCTTTCAGGACTCTCCACTGCAACTCCTCCTGGTGTCCCGCTGGTTATGCCGCGCGACCGTACGCGGCGGTCTCGGCGGCCAGCGCCTGCATGTGGGCTCGCATGCCGTTGTGAAGGTCGACCTGGGGCTGCCAGCCCAAGACCTCATGGGCGCGGCCGGGGTCGGCGCGGGTGGTGAGGACGTCGCCGCTGCGGGGGTTTTCCTGGTGAACCTGGATCTCGCGGCCGGAGAGGCTGTTCGCGATGTTGATCACTTCCAGCAGGGAGGCGCTGGAACCACCCCCCACGTTGATCACTCCGCTGGCGGTCGGGATCGTGGCCGCGGCGATGGTGGCGGCGACCGCGTCATCGATGTACGTGAAGTCCCTGCGCTGGTGACCGTCTCCGTACAGACGTAGTGACTGGCCGGTCAGCGCGGCCGTGAGGGCGCGGTGCGTGAACATGTCGGGGCGCTGCCGGGGGCCGTAAACGGTGAAGTACCGCAGAGCGACGACGCTGGTGGGGCAATGGGCCTGGACGGAATGCGCGAGGCAGAGCTGCTCCTCGGCGAGTTTCGTGACCGCGTACGGGGATGCCGGCTGTGGCCGGTCGGTTTCGACGCTCGGACCGCCCTCGGTGGGGCCGTAGACGCTGGAGGACGAGGCCACCACCAGCCGGGGAATGCCCATACGGGTGACGGCGTCCATGACGCGGTGGGTGGCGAGAACGTTGGAGGCGACGTACTCGCTGAACTTTTGTCCCCAGGAGGGGCGTACCCCGGGGATGCCGGCCAGGTGAAAGACGGCGTTCGCGTCGACGAGAAGCGGCTCGATCGCGCAGTCGAGGAGGTCAGCGGTGACGTGCATGTACCCCGGGAGCCTCTGCAGGGCGGCAAGGTTGGCTGCGGCCGTGGGGTCGATGGCCGGGTCGCGGCGGTCGACGCCGACGACGCCGGCGCCGGCCTGGACGAGGGCATGCGCGAGGTGGGAGCCGATGAAACCGGCGGCGCCGGTCACCACAGCTCGGCGGGGCACGGTGGTGGTCATGTGGGATGCGTGCTGTGACACGGAGTTCTCCAGGAATCCAAGGAGGGTTGTGGTTCAGGCGAGCCGGGCGAGAACGGTGCGGCCGTGGCTGCTGAGGGCGAGATCGTCCTGCTCGTGTCCGCGGACCAGGGCGGTGACGGCCTCGATCGCACCGAAGGACTCCAGCAGTCGCTGTTCGGTGTCGTTCAGCGGCGTTCCGTATCCGGCGAAGAAAGCCGTGCGGAGGTGGGGAGCGGCCTGCCAGCGGCGGAATTCGAGCCGGGCGAAGTCGCGGATGCGGGCGTCCCGGCGCATGTGCTCGAAGTCGCACATTCCGAAGGCGTCCCCAAGGAGCCAGTTCCGCGGCTGGTAGTCGAGGTGGCACACCGCGCTGTCCATGAGCGTGTTCGCCAGGACGTCCGCGCTGTGGCTCATGCGGTCGCGTTCGGCCGTGGAGATGAGGCCGGCCCGGTCTGCACGGGCGATCCAGTCGCGTAGCCGCTGGGCGAGTTCCGTGCCGACGGCGCCGGTACGCGGTACCGAGGTGGCGTGGTGCAGCTTGCCCAGGACGCGCCCGGCCTCGTAGTGAGCCTGTTCCTCCTCCGGCGACCCGGGTGCGACCGCATCCGCCCGTACGCCGCGCACCGCGGTGAGCAGCAGGGTGCATGTTCTGTCCTGTCGGCCCACCACTCGGGGGACGTGCCCGATCAGGTGAGCTCCCCAGGCGAGATAGGCGTGGAGTTCTCTGATGTATCGGTCGCGTTCGCTGTGTTGCTTGGCGAAGAACTCATTGCCGTCGGCGTCGACCAGACGCAGGACTCGGGGCGGGAGAGTTGGATCGTGCACGATCCGGACCGCTCCGAGTGCGCCGCGCGCCAAGCTCAGGCGCGGATCATCGGACAGCGTGATCAAGCGGCAGCCTCCTGCGCTAACGCGGCCAGGTGCTCGGTGTCGTTGTGGCGGTCGAGCATCCACCGTCTCTGTCCGAGCCGGTTGAGGTGGTGTTGCCACCGGGTGATGGACCCGTGAGAGACCGTGAATCCGGCCGGAGATCCGAGAGGGAGACCCAGGAGCAGGGTGTGGGCGACGATCACGGTCTCGCCGTGCGCGGCGAACAGGATGCGCTCACCCTCGTGATGGTCGATGAGCTCCCGCAGAAGGCGGCCGGCCCGCTCCAGGTAGCCGTTCCACGTGTCGGATCCAGCAGCCCAGGGCCTGTCCGGGTGGGCATGCGGCCCACCATCGGCGGCGGTTTTCACCTCGGCCCAGGGTCTGCCGTCGGCGGCACCGTGTACCGGACCGTCGAGGCGGTCGTCGGTGGACATGGGGAGGTTGAGGGCCTGGCTGATGATTTCGCCGGTCTGGCGCAGGCGGAGGCGCGGGCCGGCGTACAGCGCTCCGAACGGCTTGTCGCGGTGCTCGGCGGCGAGGCGGAGCGCGACCCGTTCGGTCTGGGCGTAGCCGCGGTTGGTCAGCCCGGTGCAGGTGCGTGGGCCGCCGACCAGGCCGTCGACGTTGCACTGGGCTTCGCCATGGCGGACGAAGACGAGTTCAGTGATGATCATGCGGATCCTTGGGGGCAGGGTCGGGACGACCAGCTGTAGCGGTAGCCGTTGCGTCCGGCGTACGGAGCGGTCAGCACGGCGTGCAGCGCGAGGAAGTCGTCGAGCCGCTCGCGATCCGTGATGCCAAGCCGGGGGTCGTGGCCTACGGCGGCCTCGTTGTAGGCGCGCAGGGCCGAGTCAATGGCTGGAGTCGGCAAAGGCCCGTACGTCAGGACCAGCGTCGCGATCAGCTTCGCCAGGTCGTAACCCATCGGCGCCAGCGTCAGATCGTCGGTGTCGACCGTGTAGATCTCGCCGGCCTCGGTGATGATGAAATTTCGCGGGTTGCTGTCCTTGTAGAAGGCGGTCGGCCCCTCGGCGGTCTTCTCCAGCAGCGTCAGCAATGCGTGCAAGGCCGCGCGGTCTGGCAGGTATCCGTGTTCCAGCCTTCTTCGCAGGGCGACCTGCCGGGGACCGATGTAGTCGCCGAACGCGATGCCGTCACGGAAACGGTGGGGCCTGTTGAGCGCGGCCGGCCGGAGGTCAGTGGTCCAGGCGGCCCCGTGGGCGTCGCCCAGTAACCCAGCCAGGGCCCGCAGGTCCTCGGTCCGGGCAGGACGGCCGTCGATCCACTCGTACGTCAGGCTCGTCGGCCCCACCACCGTCAGCGCCGGCAGCCGCAGCTGCGGTGCGTGCTCGGCGAGCCAGGCGTGATGGCGGGCTGCCGAGGCCACCCGGCCGGGGGTCTCGTAGTGCTTGGTGAACTGGCGTACGCTCACGACCGTCCTCCCCCTGACTTGGCCACCACGAAGGTGACGAGGGACTTGGTGGTGAGGGGCCGGTCCGGCAGGAACTCATGCAATGTTGCCGCGAGCGCGCCCGCATTGCCGTAAAGGCCCGGGGCGAGGTTGTACTTCGGGTTGGTGGCCAGGTACTCCGCCACGTGGTCGTGGCCGTCGAAGGTGAACCTGTGTTCCTCGTGCTCCACAGCGAGTACGTCGAGCGACGTGGCGGCCAGGTGGGCGAGGTTGCCGCTGTGCGCCGAGATGTACAGGCTCTCGTGTTGCTCGGCCCGCGGGTCGAGGCCAGCGGCAGCGACCAGCTGGTCCATCTCCCGGTAGCTGTCGAGCCCCTTGGTGACGAGCACGGCCAGCCCTCCCGGGGCCAGCACCCGCTTCATCTCCGCGACCACCGTCTGCGGCCGCGGCGAGTGGTAAAGGCAGAAGGCTGCGACGGCAACGTCGAATGACTGGTCAGGCAGCGGCAGTTGGTGAAAGTTGCCCAGGAGGAAGCTCACTGGGACGTCGGGGAGCCGTTGAGCGCGGTGTAGGGCCTGTTCGATCAAGGCCGGAGCGGCGTCGAGACCGAGTACCCGCTGCGGCCCGAGTTGCTGGGCCAGGGCCAGACTGCTCGTACCGCGACCGCAGCCGACGTCCAAGACCAAGCCGAGCTTGTCTGCCTGCTGGTGGTGGGCGCGCACCTGGCGCACGATCGTGTCTGGTACCGGGCGTCCGGAGGTTTTCGCCCGCATCAGGGCATTGGACCGGCCGGCCAGCCGAGAGGCGTGCCCGTACAGCTCCGCTCGCCGCGCGGGGTCCAGGAAGGGGTTGGCGTCGCTCATACCGCGCCCTCCCCTCGGGAGCGCGGAGCGCTCAGCGGTGCTCGGCGGCGACCTTGCGCAGCCAGCGGCGCGTCTGTCGCCGGTTGCGCAGCAGCACCACGTCGGCACGGCCCGAGGCGAATCCCTCGATCTTGGCCATGACGCGCGGGCGCATCTTGCGGCGGTACGTGGCCACGTACTTGATCACGCCCCAGTGGATGCGGTTGTGGACCCCGTTGCCCTTGTGCCCTGCCCCGTGCCGGATCTGGCGGGAGAAGATCCCGTACAGCGCGGCCACGGTCGAGACGTCCATGAGGACCACCGTGTCGCAGGCTTCGAGCCGGATCTGCAAGGTGGAGTTGTAGTTGCCGTCGATCACCCACTTCGGCTGCGCGACCAGGTCCCGCTGCAGGGCGGCGAACTTCTCCATGGGCAGCGCGTTCCACGCGTCGTCGTAGAACGCGGCGTCCAGGTGCGTGACCGGGGCGTCGAGGATCCTGCCCAGCTCGCGTGCCAGGTAGGACTTGCCGCTGCCTCCGCAGCCGACGATGGCGACCTTCTTCATGGTGCTCCAGCGTAGAGGCGCTCGGGTGCCCGGTCGGACCGGCCGGTCGGACACGTTCGGATGATCCAGGTGCCATGGCCTGGGAAGCCAGCTGCATCACGCCGCTCCCCGTTCCACATTTACGGGACCGCCGGCCGTGTCCAGTACGGCTTCCAACGCGTCTACCTGCCGACTCAGGCGGAACAGCTCCAGGCGGTCCAGGCAGGCCGCGATCAGGTCCGCGTGCTGCTGGGTCCCGGTGATCCGCTGGAAGTGGGCGAGCCGCTCGATCACCTCGCTGCCGGAGCTGACGATCAGATCCTTGGGCACGAAGCGGTCCGCGTGCAGGATGTCGGCAGGGGCGAGCGGCAGGCAGCCGGCGAGGACGGCCTCGAAGATCCGCTGCGTCATCTGCCCGACGACAGCGTACCGCTCCGGCAGCATCAGCACGGTTGCCAGAGACCTGCCGTATACGGCGTGGACCGCCTCGAAGGGAAGCCTGCCGAGGAACCGGACGTGCGGCCAGCGATCGGTCCTGGTCCACTTGCCCCCGACCAGGTGATCGAAGCGGGTGGCGGCCGGCGCGAAGAAGCGGTCAAAATGCTGGTCACGGTCGTACTGGTTGCCGACGTACCCGAGGAGGAGATCCCTGGGCTTCTTGGCGAGCACGATCGGATCCGCCTCGTCGAGGAGACGGTCGTCGACCGGGAAGAGCAGGCGGTGTGCGCCCGGCGTCGGCTCGAGAGCGGCCTCGCACACAGTCGTCTGGCGGATGCGCCGCCACACGCTGTCCGGCCGGAGCTGGCGGTCCTTGTCCCAGATCACGGTCGGGGTTCCAAGCCGAACCGTGTACCAGGTGACCAGCTCTGTCTGGCGGTGTAGGTCGCAGGTGTGCCCCTCGGTGCCGCACGGCGTGGTGTTGCGCCCGTCGATCGCCCAGCGCCACTCCAGGAACAGGACGTCGATGTCCGGGGTGCCGCTGTGGAAGGCGTAGGCGTTGCCGAGGTCGTCGCCGGCCTCGATCAGGTCGCGGTTGGCCTGCAGGAACACGATCTCGTGGCCGCGACCGAGGAGGGCGTCGATCAGGGGGCGGCGGTGGCTGCGGCCCCCGTCCGGGGTGTCGGTGATCCCGTTGCCGAGGAATCCCCAGAAGCTGTATCCGATCTTCACTTTGTGATCCACCGGCCTTCCAGCAGCAGGGCGTCCAGTCCGGAGTTGGCCAGGCAGTCCAGGGCCATCTCCGGTGTCCCGCAGATCGGCTTGCCCTTGACGTTGAGGGAGGTGTTGATCAGTACCGGCACCCTGGTGCGGCGGGCGAAGGCGCTCAGCACGTCGTGCATGAACGCGTTCTGCGACCGGGTGACGGTCTGGAGGCGGGAGGTGCCGTTGGCGTGCACGATGGCCGGCACGCGCTCGCGCGCCTCGTCGGTTACGCCGGACGCCATCGACATGTACGGCGCCTGTTGGCCGAGGGTGAAGAACTCCGCGGCGCGTTCGGCCAGGACCATGGGGGCGAATGGGCGGAACGGCTCCCGGAACTTCACGGTGGCGTTCAGACGCTCGACGACCCCGGGCTCCAATGGAGAGGCGAGGATGGAGCGATTCCCAAGGGCGCGGGGGCCGGCCTCGACTCGTCCCTGGAACAGCCCGACGATCATCCCGTGGGCAAGCTGGTCGGCGAGGAACTCGGCGGACTCCACGCCCAGCGTCTTCTGCTGGAGCCCGGGCCACGGCGTGAGGTCAAGGGCCTGGTGTTGGTACGACGGGCCGAGATAGCAGGCCCGGGCGACGCCGGACACAGGCCGCCGGCTGCGGCTGCCGGTGTGCACGGCGATGGCGGCCCCGATCGCGGTGCCGGCGTCGCCCGGGGCGGGCGGGACGAAGACCTCGTCGAAAATTCCGGCCTCGATGATCCGCCCGATGCTCACGCAGTTCGTGGCGACTCCACCGCCGACACACAGGCGGCGCGATCCGGTGATCGTCCGCGCCCGGCGGGCCAGATGCAGCATCACCTGCTCGGTGCGCTCCTGGAGTGCGGCGGCCAGATCCCGGTGGACGTCTTGGATCGGCTCGCTCGGGTGGTGCTCGGGGCACGTCTCGGCGATGAAGCGGCGAGAGGTCCTCGGGTAGCCCGAGGTCAGCACGCGCGGCGGGAAGTAGGCGGAGTCGACCGAGAAGCCCGTGGGTGTGGTGCGCACGGCCCGGGCAAAAAGGTGGCGGAACCGCTCCGGATCGCCGAGGGCGGCGAGCGCCATCACGGTGCCCTCCTCGTCACCACGGCGCCACCCGAGGTGCTCGGTGACCGCGCCGTACACGTAGCCCAGGGAGGCAGGGTCGTTGATCGCCTCCAGGGTGCGGGTGGAGGGGTGGAGCGCGTTGTGTCCACGGGCCATGGTGGTGGTCTGCCGCTCGCCGAGGCTGTCCACGATGAGCACGGCGGACTCGTTCCATCCTGAGGCGGCGAAGGCCGTCAGCTGGTGGGCCCGGTGGTGCAGGACGGGGGAGACACGGGAGGAGGGGAACCGCCGGCCGAGGGCGCGGGTGCGCAACTGGGTCCGCAGCGCCACCTTGGCGAAGCCGCGCGCCCTCGGCAGCGCCCGGTCGCGCGTCGTCGGCGACAGAGCCATGCGCAGGGCTGTCGGGGACTCGGCGAGGTAGTGGGCGGGCTGGAAGTTGTAGGCGACGGCGTCGACGTCGGCCGCGGTGAGCCCGGCCTCCCTCAGCAGCCACTCGACGGCGTGGCGGGGGTAGTCCTTGGTGTGCTTGTGCTGAGAGAGGCGCTCCTCCTCCACGAAGCCGATCAGCTCCCCGTCTACCAGCAGGGCAGCGGAGGAGTCGTGCGTGAAGGAGCACAGCCCGAGGATGACCGAGGGCGCGCGGTCCATGGTGGCCATCACCGCGTCCCCGCCGTCTCACGCGCGGAGGCGCCAGCACGGCGGTTCAGCTCGCCGTACCAGGCGATGAGCGCCTCGCCCAGCGGCCCCTCGATCTTGTCGGCGACCCGCCACGCCTGCTCACGCGCGCCGTCCTTCCACAGGCGGTAGCTGCGCAGTGTCTCGGCCATCGTGTCCCAGCCCGGGTGGCCGGTCACGTCCCGGGCCTCGACCTGGTCGAGCAGATCGTCGAAGCCCCGCCACGGTGTGGTGAGGTCCGCCATGACCGTGCTCGCGGTCACTGCGGTCAGCTCTTCCGCCTGGTCGAGATGGTTTTCGTAGATGTGCAGCGATCCCACGTGGTGGTGGAACTCGCCCAGCTCGGCGCCGAGCCAGCCCGCGACCAGCTCGTGCAGCACGGTGTAGAAGAACAGGTCGTACGGCATGCCGATCCACACGTCCTGACCACGCATCGTCGTCGACATGTGCAGGCGGCCGGCGCGCAGATGGAAGCCGAAGCCCAGCGTGCAGGGCACGTCCTTGTGCCCTGCAGCGTCCTGGGCCGGGTCGTAGAGCTGGATCAGGGCCCGGCGGGAGTCGGGGTCCTCCTTGAGGATCTCGACGACGCGGCTCAGCTGATCCACGTTCCCGGCCCACTTCCGCATCCGCGGCCCGTACGCGCCCCGCAGGACACCGTCGTCGGCGTACTTCCGCAGGCGCGCGTTGTAATCGAAGATCCACGGGGCGTCCGAGCCGGAGAGGTGCCACACGGTCTCCGCCACGGCGAACGCGGGGTTGATGACGCGCCGCGGCGGCGCGTACAGCAGGCGGGCCCGGGGCTGGGTCAGCCGCATGTGGACGTCGAGCACCTCACGGGTCGCCATGCCGCGAGGGCTGACCCTCTCGCCGCTCTTGGCCAGTGTGACAGCGCCGACGAAGAGTTCGGCGACGCTGTCGGCGGTCAGGTGTGTCATCGGACAGGTACTCCTTTGCCCTGCGGCCGTCCGGACTCGGCGGCGCGGGCATCGTGGTTGATGTGGTGGGAGTGCATGACATGGCCGCCCGAGCGGCGGGTGATGAGGCATGCGACTTGGGCTGCGCTGTCACCGCGCCACCGGCACACCGCGTCCGTCGCCGCCCGGTCGGCAGGCGGGCGCGGACCGCGCAGTGCGACGAGAGCGTCGGCGATGTCATCGGCGGTGCTGCACCGCAGTGCAAGGCCGTGGTCGGAGAGTCCGAGCGTGCGCTCGCCGGGCGAACCCAGTTCGAGCACCGGCACGCCCACCAGCGCGGCTTCGATGCCGCAAGTCGAATAGGCGCTTGCCAGGGCGTCGGCACCGGCGAGGCAGCCACGAGCGCCGACCCGGGGATCGGCCACGGCCACGAGCGGCCGACCGTCCCGTTCGAGCAGCGGGGCGAAGACGTCGACGCTCTGTGCCGGATGCGGCGCGATGACGAGGCCCCAGTCGCTGCCGGCCTGCCACAGACCGTCCAGCAGCAGGTCGGCCTGGGCCTTGAGCCGGTCAGGACCGAAGGGCTGGCAGGCCCACACCGCGATGCGGGCAGGACTGCGCCCTGGGCCGGGGGCCAGCAGATTTTCCAGATAGCGCCGCTGAGTCTCGCGGCCGGAGCCAGCGAGCGCATCGAAGCGGGGCTGGCCCAGGACATGGACTTCGGCGTCAGGGTGGCGCACCCACGCCTTTGCGAGGGGGAGATCCCGCTTGCCCATGACCACGATGTGGCGGCTGTGCAGCGCGGGCCATACGACCGACTCGGCCGTCCAGGCCCCGTGCTGGACGTGCACCGTGTTCACCCCATGGCGCTCTGCCACATGTACGGCCAGCGCACCCAGTGGGCTCGTGTCGTTGCTGACCAGGACGGTATGCGGCCGGAGGGCGGTGAGGACGCCGTCCATCCATGTCTCCGCCCGCAGGACGGATCGCCACGACGGCTGGGTGCACCCGCCGCTTGTCTCCAGCAGAACGGACACGAGGCGGACCAGTCGGGCCAGTTGAACCTCATGCTCGCCGACTCGAACGACGCGGTCATCGTCCCGCGGCCTCAGCCCGTCCACGGCGTCGGAAAGGTCGAAGAGACCGGTCGGCGGCGAGCACTGGTTCACGCCCGCGACGCCCGAAGCCGGGCACCGCTCCGCCGGGTCGGTCGCCAAGTCCACCAGGAGACTGGGGTGCCCGTTCCGGGCTAGCTGCTCCAACACTGGTAGCAAAGTGGCCGCGTGACGGGACGACCACGACAAAGCCACCACCTCGCTCACTGGAAGCTTCGAGGGAGCCGGGCTCGGCACCGATGCGGCCGCCGGGGCAGGAGGGAGGTTGCGTAACTGCGCGGAGCGGAGGGGGTTGTGAGGGGCTGCGGCTCCGAGCAGGTAGGCGATGCCCGACCAGGTGACCGTGTACGCGCGGTACTCGCGGGAGCTGCTCGACCGGAGCCCGACGAGTCCTTCGTAGGGCGCGAGTCTCAGCGGACCTGGGGCCTTGGCGAACGGCTCCCACGCGCTGAGCACCGCCAGCTTACGTACGACCTGTGCCACCAGGCGCCGCGCCGGCACGTGCTGGACGTACAGCCACCCCGCGCCACCCGGAGTCCTCGCGAGGTCGGCGCCGTACGCTTCGAGGGCCTCCATCACATGGTCGACCCGTGCTTCAGCATCGCGCTGGTCGAAGGGCAGGGCCTCCAGTTCGGACGTGGTGATCCGGTCGGACTTCATGGTCGCGAGCGCGCCCTCGTCGACCAGCGCAGACAGGGGCTTGCCATCGGAGTCGGCGTGGGCGATGCCCAAGGCGCTGCGCTTGGTTGGCCTCATACCGGGCTCCCTTCGAGGATCGGCCCGGTGTCCATGAGCCGCAGCAGGTCCTTCGGCGATTCGGCGACGGCGGGGGCCGGCGGGCTCGGTGTGCCGTAGCCCCAGCCCGCATGCACGTACGAGACGCCGGCGCGACGGGCTGCCTCCTGGTCGACCGCCATGTCTCCGACGTACAGGGCATCGGCCGGGTCGGCGCCCAGGTCGATCAAGGCGAGCAGGATCGGGTCTGGCGCGGGTTTCCCCCGCCCCACCCCGTTCGGCGTGCGCACCGTGGCGAACGGGACGCCGAGCTGGGCCAGGAGAGGGGTGGCTCGCGCCAACGGCTTGGACGTGACAATCCCCAGCCGCCAGTCGGCAGCGGCGAAGGCATGCAGGACCTCCGCGACGCCGTCGAACTGTCGGGCGAGGTGAGAAGCGGCCGTTGACGCCTTGGAGTAGGTCTGGTGGATCGGCTCGGCGTCAGCGAGCCCGAGCTGCTGCATGATGTCGGCGAAGGGGCGGCCCAGGTGGCGTTCGTATTCCCCGAACGGCACGTCGAGGCCGTGGTCCTCACGGACCTGGAGCCACGCGCGCTCCATGACGGGGCGGGTGTCGACGAGCACGCCGTCCAGGTCCAGCAGCAGCACACGTACGACTTCGGTGTCGAGGGCCAGCCTCGTTCCGCCGGAGGCCGACGCGGGTGAGGACATAAGCCGGGATGACATCAGGGATCTCCGAGGGAAGGGGTCAGGAGGTGAAGGGCGACTCGGTGCGCCTCACGAGAGCGATCACTCTCTTGCCGCGTCCGTCTTCCTTGGGGCAGGCAGCCCAGGCGTCGGCCGCTGCCGACACGAGGTATAGGCCACGTCCGTTGGTGGCGTAGAGCGAGGCGATCTGAGGCACGGGGGGCTCAGGGGAGTTGTCTTCGACCTCGATCCCCACAACACCGGCCTGCAGGGCTAACGTCAGCGTGATCTCTTCGACGGGCTTGTCTTCCACTCTGGACGGAAGGCTCAGGCTGGCGCCCGGAGTTCGGCCGTGCCGCTCGGCGTTAGTGGTGAGCTCACTGACGATCAGTACAGCCTGGTCCAGAAGGTCTTCCATCCCCCACGCCGTCAGTGCTTCCCGGGTGAAGGACCGTGCCCTGCCTGGAGCCCTGTCGTTGGCGGCGAGCGTCAGGCTCTTCTGCTGTTCGGGAGCGCTGATCACACTGCCCAGACTTTCGATTCGGTCCATGCTCGCCTTCTCACAACTGGTGCTTGAGCCCACGGAGGACTCGATCGGCGGTCTTGTCGGACTGGTCGAAGCGGCGGAGGTTCTGCACGAGCACGGCCACCGGCGGGGGGTGGTCGAGGTGCCGCACGCCGGACGTCGGAGCGGGAGCGCGCCCCTCGCCCGGCACAGTCCGGGTATCGGTGCCAGTCGTGTGGCTGGTCTTCACCGGTTTCCTCCCGGACCAAGGCAGTTGGTGGTTTCGTTGACCTCGAGCGAACCGTGGATCACATCGCGGCGGTATCTCCCGGCGGCTGCCGGGGCCGTCAAACCCGTCAAAGATCGTTTTGGTGAACCGAGGTAGACGATGGCGCGCGAGCGGAACGTGAAGCTGGCCGACGCGATCGCGGAAACGGGCTGGTCGCAGCAGAAAGTGGCGGCTGCCTTCGTGAGGGTCGCGGCCGAGGTGGGAGCGAAGGAACTGCTGGGCACCAGCCGCTCGCACATCGCCATGTGGGTGGCGGGAACACAGCCCTCGGGCCGAGCGCCCCTTATCTTGTGCGAGACGTTGTCCCGGCGACTGCAACGCCCCATCACGCCAGCTGAGATCGGGTTCTCCGTGCCGGGCGCGAGTGCAGTGGCGGCATCGGAGTGGAACGCCGATACGCTGACTGCGCTGGTAGACCTTGGGAGAAGCGACGTGGACCTCGAACGCCGCCGATTGCTGGCCGGCGCCGCCTACTCGGTCGGTGGCCTGGTTCTGCCTGGACAGCAGTGGTGGGATGAGGCACCTCAGCGTGCGAAGTCCCGCCCCGCTGCGACGAGCCGCAGGGTCGGGGCCGCCGAAGTCAGCGCTGTGCGTGAGATGACAGAGTTCTTCTCTCGAAGAGACCAGCGCCACGGTGGCATGGACGGCCGCACGGCCCTTTACCAGTACCTTGTCGACGACGTTGCCAGGTACGTCGGAGGGGTGTTCACCAGCGACGACACCCGTCGCTCCCTCCTCGCCGCTGCCTCCGAGGCCGTGTACGTCGCTGGCTGGATGAGCTTCGACGCCTCCCACCATGAGGCCGCGCGTCGCTACTTCACGCTGGCCCTCAAGCTCGCGGCGGAAGCCGACGACGCTCCCCTCGCCGGCCACATCCTGCGGGCGATGGCTCACCAGGCGACGGACCTCGGCCACCCACGGGCTGCCGTCGACCTGGCCACGGCTTCCGTGGAGCGCAAGCGGTACACCCTCGCGACCCCTCGCGAGCGGGCACTGCTCGGCGTGGTGCAGGCACGCAGCCTTGCCGCCGATGGCCAGAAGCGGGCAGCGATCGCAGCGCTTCTCCGCGCCGAGGACGACCTCGCTGCAGCGGACGTCGGCGATGAGGATCCGAGTCGGGTGTGGTTCTTCCAGCGGGCTTCCCTGGCCCACGAGACCGCCCGCACCCTGTGGACGCTCGGCGATCTCGACGGTGCGCTCCGAGAATTCAACAACAGCGTGCTGACCAGGAAGGCCGACACCTTCAGCCGGACCCACGCGGTGACGTTGGGCTACATGGGCACTGTGCAGGCCCGCAAGGGGAACGTGGAGGCCGCATGCCACACGTGGGCACAGGCCCTGGACGCCATGGAGGGCGTCCAGTCGGGCAGAGCACGCGAGGCAGCCGTGAACATGCGCCGGGTGCTCTCCCCCTTCCGCAATCGGGGAATCAGCGTGGCGGCGGAGATCGACGAGCGCGCCAAGGCCGTACTCGAACGAGTAGCCTGACCGCGCCATGGTGGTGAAGGCGGGCATGCTGTGACTGACCGCCTCGCCGTGCCGCGAGCGGAGAAGGGGGAACCCGTGTCCACAAAGTCCATCGAGGTGCCGGTGATCGCCGAAGTGGTCGGGGGCCACAAGGGCCGCCTCGACGACTTCAAGGGCGGTGTGGAATCGATCATTCGGCTGCGCCCGGAGTACCCGGAGGAGACCCTGCAGGGGATCGAGGAGTTCTCTCACCTCCAGGTGACCTGGTTCTTCAACTTCGGCTCTCCTGAAGACGTTGCCCTCCACGCGCGCAGCCCGCGGGACAATCCGGACTGGCCGGCGACGGGAACCTTCGTGCACCACAACCACCGGCGCCCGGCTCGCCTGGCGACCTCGTTCCCGCGGTTGCTCCGTGTCGACGGACGGGACCTGCACGTCGCCGACCTCGATGCGGACGACGGCACGCTGGTGGTGGACCTGGTGGCGGTCTTCAAGGAGTTCCTGCCGCGCGGCATCGTCACCCAGCCCGCGTGGCCCGGCGAGATGCTGGAGGACTACTGGAGGGACGCCGCCGAGCGCTGACTCGCGGCATCCTCCGCAACCGAGGCTGGCGGCCCGACGGAACGTGAAGGCCCGAGCAGGCGCCAACGGGCCGTACCGGTCGGCATCCATTACTCGGTGCCTCCTGCGGCCAGGGTCGGCGCGCTTCCGCCTGGTGGAGCCGTCTGCTCACGGCGGATCAGCAGCACATGGGTGCCGGCTTCGGTCAGCTGACCGCGCCGTTCAGCCGCTATGGCCTTGGGTCCGAGGTGCGAGGGAGTGGGAAGTACGACCCCATAGGACCCAGTGGCAGCGAGAGCATCGAGCATGCCCGCGAAGGCGGACGGCGTGGAAGAGCAACGCTCCACGTAGACGCCGGCCAGCGTCAGCTCGTGACGAAGGCAGTAATCGGTGATCGCTGCCGTCAGGGCCAGCTGACGGGCACGCGACACATGGACCAGGCGAAGGAAGCCGAACACGCGCGGACCGATGACGTGCCGCTGTTCCGTGAGGGGTTCCATGAGGATGACCGTCCATCAGGTCGTCGTCGGAGGGGCACTTCGAGCCTGATGGCGGCCGGGCGGTCGGGGAATCCACGGCCGTCCCACTTCTGTCCCACTTCCGTCCACCCCGCGCGACACAGCGTGCTTCGATGGCGACGGAAAGGAGTTGCACGTGGCGACCGTTCATGAATGGACCGGCCTGGAGGCGCTTGCGCTCCGGAAGGCTCTCCGCTTGAGCGTGCGCGCCTTCGCCGAAAGACTGGGCGTCTCGGTCAATACCGTCAGTAACTGGGAAAAGTTTCTGGCCAAGCGGCGTCCCAATACGGAGAGCCAGGCCATCTTGGATACAGCGCTGGCCCAGGCGAACGCGCAGACCCACGTGCGTTTCGAAACAGAACTCGCCAAACTCGCCGAGGGGGACACCCCTCCGGAAACGACCGGGCGCGTCACCATTCCCCGCCCACGAGCCTGGGACTACGAGACGTGGGCCGACGACTTGGAGCGCGCAGTGGTGGCCCTTGCCCGCCAGAACTTTCCCTTCGCAGAATCACTTCTGCACCGTTGGACCTCTCGCTACAAAGCCTCGGAACTGGATGAACGGGGCTTGTCCTTGCTGGCACGTTCCACCGCGCTGCAGGGAGACCTGATGCGAGACCAAGGGGCCGTCGTAGGCCCTCTCTCGGCCCAACGCTCATACGCCAACGCTCGTTCCCTCTATTCGCAGTTGGAGATCCCGCGCCGCGTAGCTCAGCTCGATCTCTCCCTAGCCGTGGTCACGGAGATGGTCGGCGAACTTGAGACAGCGGCGCGCCAGTACGAGGACCTGGCAGCCGACGATCGACTGTCCCCTCGTGACCGTGCCCGCGCTCGTCTGTGGGTGGGCACGGCTCTGAGCAAGGACGGCAACCACGACTATGCGGTCAGCGTGTTGGAAACAGCGGTCCACGTCTTCGAGGACCTCGCCGAACAGGAGGACTGGTCGGTCGCGCAACAGAAGCTGGCCCTCGCTCACCGCGGTTCCGGAAACCTCGATGTCGCGCTGCGCCTCATCGACCTTGCACGCAGTACAGGCGTCACGGAATCGCCCATGCAGCGGGTACGCCTGGACACTGCATATGGCCACATCCTGCTCTCCGATGCCGCCACCCTGGATGATGGGCTACACGTCCTCGACGACGCTGCCAGGGAAGCGGCCCAGTACGGGCTGAGCCACCAGCTCCGCAGCATCACCGACATCCGGAGGACGGCCGAGGGGGCACTCCGCCCCACACGACGGTGACCAGGGAGATAAGCGAGTGACCGACAACCAGCCGGCCATCACCGAGGAGCAGATCAGCAAGGCCAAGCTGGTCTGGGATTTCCACCAGATGCATCACGACGTGGGCCCCGTCGACGTCGCGATCGGGCTCGGCAGTCACGACCTTGGCGTGGCCGCCTACAGCGCCGAGCTGTACCGCGCCGGCCTGTTCCCCACTCTCGTGTTCACCGGCGGCAACAGCCCGACCACAGCCAAGGTGTTCCCCCGTGGGGAAGCCGTGCACTTCCGCGAGCACGCCCTCGGTCTCGGCGTGCCGGACAGCGCGATCCTCGTGGAGCCGAACGCCGGCAACACCGGCCAGAACATCACCCTGTCCCGCGAGGTCCTCGCGTCTGCCGGCATCACGCCGAAGTCCGTGCTGCTCGTCTCCAAGCCCTACATGGAGCGCCGCTCCTTTGCCACCGCCCGCAAGCTCTGGCCAGAGGTCGAGGTGATCTGCGCCTCGGAGCCCATGGAGTTCGATGACTACCTCAAGAGCATCGGCGACGAGAAGCTCGTCATCGACATGCTCGTCGGCGACCTCCAGCGCGTCATCGAGTACCCAAAGCTCGGGTTCGCCATCGAGCAGCATGTCCCGGAGGACGTACATGCCGCGTACGAGTCCCTCATCCGCGCCGGATTCACCAGCAGACTCATCGCCTCATGACCTCCCCGCGCCCGGCGGGCTGTGCGCGATCCACCAGCCGAACTTCCTGCCGCGGCTGAACACCCTGGCCAAGCTGTTCGCGGCGGACTACTGGATCGTGCTCGACGACGTCCAGTTCGCCCGCCGCGACTACCAGCACCGTGCCCGGTTGCCTAGCGTGTCCCACCCGGGCCGACACCAATGGCTGTCGATCCCCACCCACCTCCCTCATGGTCGGTCGACCGTCATCCGGGACGCCGTGCTGGTCAACCCGGAACGATCACGCCGACGAGTCGTGCAGATGCTCGCTCAGCAGTACGGTAGGTGCTCTGATTGGCAGACCCTCCGTCACCATCTGGACTCCGTGCTCGTCGAGTTCCGGCGAACGGACAAGATCGCTGATGTGGCCGAGGCGTCCACACTGATGCTCCTCAACCTAATGGGGTGGAGGGGCCGGATCCTTTACAGCAGTTTGCTGCCAGCCCGCTCAGAGCGGTCACAGCGACTCGCCGACCTCGCTGCGGACACCCGAGCGCGCGGCTACCTCTGCGGCGCTGGCGGCATGCGCTATCTCGACGTGGATCCGTTCAAGGCCCGCGGGGTAGCCGTGATTCCCTTCCATGCGCCGACGAAGGGGATATGGGAGGGCGGGCGCGACGTCAGTGCCGTAGACCCTCTCATGACGCACGGTATCCGGGCCGTGGCCAAGGCATTGCGAGCCGTCGCTGCTCAGTACCGCTTCTCCGCCCAGGTCAGCAGAGCGGCCCGCGAGTCGCGTCTGCTTCTCTGACGGCACGATGCATGGGTCCCTCTCTGTGCGGGCCAGATGGCTGGTCGCGTCCCAAACCTTGATCGGATGATTCCACGACAAGTACGCTAGCGACCGTCACTGTCTGTGGTGCAGCAGCAACAGTTGGCTGAACGCCGGTGGCCGGGCTGCCTGGTAGAAGTGGGGGACCGGTTTGGATGGCTCCATAGCCGTAGCAGCTGGTGTTCCGCCCATCCACTTTGGGGTGCATGAGGTCCGCACCGGAAGCGCGGACGGAGCACGAGCGGACTTCGAGAAGATGCTCGCACAGCTCGCTGGTGCCACGACTCCGAACGTTCGCATGATTGCGGCCAATCCGGGTGACTGGGGAATCGATGCCTTCGCCGGCGACCTTGGGGGCACCATCACCGTCTGGCAGTCCAAGTACTTCATGCCTACCACCACGTCGGGTCATCAGCAGCAGATCCGGGAGTCCCTCGCCAACGGGTTGAAGGCAGCAGCAGCAAACGATCACACCATCGCGATCTGGATCCTGTGCATCCCCTCCAGCATGGACGGGCCTACAGCGAAGTGGTGGGACGGTTGGAAGAAGAGGAAAGAAAAGGAGCACAACATCGTCATTGAGCTGTGGGACGAGACCGCGCTCGTGAAGAAGCTCCATAGCCCTGAGGGCGACCATGTGCGCCGCGCCTACTACGAACCGTTTTCGTCACCGCCGGCCAAACCCATGCAGGAGGAACTTCGACTGGTTCTGGACGTGGAGGAGGATAAGGCTGTCGCGCTCGACTCTGCTCTCTTCGTCCGGCAGATGAGGGAGGCTGGCCACGTTGAGCTGGACTCCGCCAAGCGGCAGTTCTTCAACGCCGACCTCGTTGCACGGGAGATCGCGCACAAAGCCGTACCGGCAGAGATGGCTGCGCTCAGCTCCGCTGATGCCACCCTGCACGGCGTGTGGGAGATGCACTTCAACGAGTGCTGTGCCGAGGGCTCCATTGGGGCTCTCCACGGGCGTGTTTGGCGCGAGGTGCGCAGCGAGCACGACAAGCTGCCGAAGGTACTGCGTCTAGAGCTCGTCCACAGCTGGGGGTTGGTCCACCGGCTGGTCGACAACCGTCAGGCCGGCTGGGTCAAACATTGGCGACAAATCGCGAGCAGTCATCCCGACGCCTGAGGTTTCCCACTACATGTTCTGCCGATAGCTAAAAGGAGCACGCTTTGGAAGCACGTCGGCCGGTGGTCATGCCGGAAGATGAAGTGCCATTCCGGCTCGCTCAGCTTTTGCTGCTCCTTGATGCTGTTGGTGATACCAACGCAGGCGGCGCCAGCTTGGAACGAATCGGGTACTACGACTTTCTGTCCGCGAACCCCTTCCTCGTGATCCCTGCCGAGGGCCGCGAGGCCAGCATCCTTCGGTTGGCCGGCTTCGACCCGCAGGTGTTGGCGTACGCCTCTTCCTCGCAGCGGTTCACCAGTCGTCGAGAACGCATCCAGCATGACCTCGCGCTTCTCGTCGCCTATGGGTGCTGCCAGGTACACAACCGCGATGGTGCCCTCGCCTACTCGATCACCCCGGCCGGGCAGGAACTCGGCAGAGAGTTCACAGCCACGTATGCCACCTCCTTTCGCACCGCGGCCGGCCTCGTCGTACGGCGGCTTCGCAAGCTGAGTGACAAGGGACTGCGAGAACAGACCGCGCAGTGGCTTCGGCCAGACGGGCGTGGCGGTCCTGCTGCTGCGCTCATGAGGGTTCTGGGACCGGCGCCTCGCGCGGCGACCATGTCTGGAGAGGGGTAAGCCGCATGGAACCGCTTCCCGGTATACGGATTCGACGCCTTCGACTGTCCGGTATCGACCGGTCATATGGCGTCGACTTCACGGTCGAGCAGCGTGTACGGAACCTGTCGGTGATCGCGGGTGCGTTCAGCTCAGGGAAGACCGCCGTGCTCGAGTTCATCGCGTATGGGCTTGGCGCCAAGCGGCATCCCCGCCATCAGGAGGTGCTGCGAAAGGTCCGTTCCTGCCTCCTGGAGGTGGAGCTTTCAGGGGAACCACATGTGATCGAGCGGTCGGTCGGTGAACCTTCGAAGGTCGCCTTCGTACGCCGCGGAACACTAGATGGGAAGCCAGGGCCCAGGGGGGAGGCAAGGCCGATCGATCCGCCAGGGGCTCCCGAAAGCCTGTCGGCTCTCTTGCTGAGTCACTGCAAACTCGAAGGGGTTCAGCTGCGGGAGGCCCCCACCAGCCGTGAGTCTCGCACTGACCCGCTGAGCTTCCGTGATCTGATGTGGCTCGCGTTTCTGCCAAACGAACGCGTGGCGGACAAGAACTTCCTGTTCGAGAACGACTACATGCGCAAGCACAAGCTGCGGCAGGTAGTCGACGTTGTCTTCGGCGTACACGACGACCGCGCCGTTGAGCTCGGCCAACGCATCCGGGAACTAGGAGTCCGGCTCGCCCACGCCAAAGCCGAGTTGACGGCTGCCCGTTCCTTCGTCGAGGAACAAACCCCTGCCGCCGTCGTCACCGGCGAGGCCATCTCGTCCCCTCTCAGGTATGAGCGGGAACTGGCCGACATTACGGCGCAGCTCCAGGACCTGGACCGAGCGGCGCAAGCGGAAACGGCCTTCGCGGCCGGGCTGCGTCGCGAGCACCAGGAGGCCGCACAGAGCTCTCGACAGGCAGCAGCCGTACTACGGGACTGCGAGACACAGCTTGCGCGGCTGATGCCGTTGCGTGCGCAGTATGCGGATGACCTACTCAAACTCGGCATGCTGGGCGAGGCCCAGCAGCTCTTCGACCCATTGAGCGTAACCGTCTGCCCGGCTTGCCTGAACCGTCTGTCGGCCACCCCGACGGCAATCGGCGATCGCTGCAGTTTGTGCAGGCACGATCTGACCGGACTGGATGGGGCGCTGACCTTGGGGGCCGCCGACGCCAGCGGCCAAGCTGAGGGCCACCGCGTGGACGTGGCGGCCGAGATCCGGTCCACCAAGGCCCGCCTCAAGGAAATCACGACCTATATCGAGGACTTGGACGCTTCACTGGCCGTGCTCAAGGTTCAGGCTGAAGAGGCGGCGATTCGGGAGGAGCAGGCTGCAGCCGCGCTGGACGCGGCGACCTCGCCAGCGGTGTCTCCATTCCTTGCAGCTCGCGATGACCTGCAACGCAGACGGGAGCAGGTGCTCCGGCTCCTGGACCAGGCGGAAGCCACCGTGAAGCTCCAGGAGGGACTCGCGAAGCGAGCTGCCACGGTGGAACGCCACGAAGCGCAGATTGCCCGTCTGAAAGAAGAACTCGCGCAGCTCGGGGACGTCACTGACGACCGGGACAGGGTCATCGCTCAGGTCAGCAGCCGCTACGGGGACCTACTCCGAGAATGGCGTTATCCCAAGGTCAGTCGCCCGTTCATCAGGCCCGACCTGACGCCGTTCGTGCGGGGGGAGCCCTACCAGGAGGCGTCCTCGGGCGCTCGCACGCTCCTTACCTTGGCCTGGCAGCTGGCCGTCTTCGAAATCGCCGTCGAGACCGGCGCCGCTCATCCAGGTTTCCTCATGATCGACAGCCCGCAGAAGAATCTGGGCCACGGCGGCACCCTCGACGCGGTGATCGCTGACGCCGTCACCATTGACGACTTCTACCACCACCTTTCCACCTGGCTCTCGGAGCGAGGCGCCAAAGCACAGCTCATCGTCGTGGACAACAGTCCGCCCCTCCTGGCGGAGGGCAGCGTGGTAGCCCGATACAGCCGCAACGAGGATCAACCGCCTTACGGGCTGATCGAGGATGAAACTAGTGCAGAGGCGGAGGAGTCGCGACAGTAGGAGCGGTGCCAGCGGTGGCTCCGGCGGGTCACCCAGGCAGCGAGGACGCTGCTCCGTGACCCAGCGGGCGGCGAGCAGGTCGGAGGCAGCGGTGATGACCACGGCAGCTCCTCCCGCGGATCTTTCGTCGCTTCGCCGACCGCTGGTACCGCTGAGGCAAGACGTCGATGACCTTGCAAGCATTGTCTAATGGATCTTCTGCTGCTCCAGCCACTTGGAGATCTCTGCCCTCTTGTAGAGGACCTTCGCATTCCTGCCTCGGCCGAGCTTGTAGCCCTTCAAGCCCAATTTTGATGCCTCCCTATAGACCCAGCTTGTCGACATGTTGAGCATCGCAGCGACCTCGGCCGTGTCCATGAGGACCGGTTCGACGTCACGGCGCCGGCGCGACGAGTCGATATGGCTGCGCGGCTCGTCGGGGTGCGACTGCGGTTCCATGGGCAAGATGGCTCCCTAGCTGGCCTAAGCGTGATCGCGGCATCGGCTCGCGCTCCGCTCTGGCCGTATCGGACGTCCTTACACCCGACCTGTGCCACCGCCAAGAGCCACCGGACGAGCTATTCCATGGTCATGAGAATCGCCGGTTTGGCTAACCGGCGATTCGCTGCTATGTTGCGGCGCCATTCGGTACTCGTGATCGTTTGAGCTTCTTCAGCGCTGCCGCTCCAGTGTGAGGATGGCCTTGGCGATTGACGTCATGCGGTTGGGGCTGCATCGGGACCTGCGGAAGATCCGCCAGGACTTCAGCCTCGCGACACCGCGTTCGACGGGCGCTCGCGCTGCGACCAGTGCCTGATTGCGGGACTTCAGCCGCGCGGGCCGGCGCCCTGG
>NZ_JARGEF010000099.1:0-26589 GCF_033794725.1 Streptomyces sp. ID05-39B
CTCCCACCCCCCCGGCGGGCATCACATGCGTCGGCGTGGATAGCGGCTTCCCAATCCGCCCCCGCTCTGTTGACGGCTGCACCGACGGCGGCGGGAAGAAGCTGGTCAACGACGGCCAGAGCATCATGGTGTGCGACTGCGGGGCCTACGAAGGCGCCTACGCCGGTCCCGTCCGGCACGGCTCGACCGCCGGCCAGAGCCCGACGACACGGTGGACATCCGGCTCGGCACGCCTGTGTCCGCTGCTCGCTCCCGCGGCCGGACCCGGCACAGCGCGGTCGGCTGGTGGAGATTGGCGAACCTCGTGGACCGGATCGTCGAGGCCGAGCGGGATCATCCGGCAGGACTTCCGCCGGATGGCGTCGGTCGACCGGCGACGGACCGGTGTCGGCACCCCCTTTTCGCGCGGACATGGGAGCCGTCCACGCAGGCCCGCGACCAGCCGAGTTGGCCGGCCGCGTTCAGCTCCGCGAGCAGGATGCGGTGCAGCTGGTCGAAGACTCCTGCCTGCTGCCACCGCTCCAGGCGGCGCCAGCAGGTCTGTCCCGAGCCGAACCCCAGCTCCAGCGGCAGGTGTTGCCAGGCTACGTCGTTGTGGAGGACGTAGAGGATGCCCTGGAGACAGAGCCGATCCGCCACCGGCCGCGGGCCTGGTGACCGCTCCGGCCAGGGTGGCAACAACGCTTCGATCAGCGCCCACAAGTCGTCGTCCACGATCCACGGCCGAGTACTCACAGCGTCACAAAACGGCCGAATCAACAGACCGGTCATGCCCACCCAGCACACCTCAACAAGATCGAGTTACGAGCTCATAGACGCACCCCCCGAATAGCGCCGTGATGACGGTACGGGTGGATCCGTACGGCCTGGCGCTCGTCTTCTCGGCCTCGGCCTCGGCCTGATCCGCCGTCGTCGCCGCCGTCGTGGGCGACGGGACAGTACGGGGCGCCGGCTGCGAACTGGACGCCGACGCCCCGTAGGCCCGCGGTTCGGTTTACGGCAGTACGTCGCTGAGCAGGTGCGAGTACAGCGTCCGCGCGCACGGGCTGCTGTCCGCGCAGGCGTTGTCGTTGTCCGGGTCGGTGTCGAACAACGGAGTGTCCGGCCGGTGCTCGGAGACCGACCACAGGCGCGGGGCCCGCCCGGTTCCCTGGCCGTGTTCGATGTAGAAGTCCTCCGGCCCGGTGGCCGTGCGGATCGCGCCGCCGGTCGTCATCAGCAGGCCGGCGCTGTCGATCTTGGCGCGCCAGATGTCGCCGTTGGCGAAGCCGTGGCTCTGGTTGAAGTACCAGTTGCCGTTGTAGCGGGCCGCGCCCTGGAGGCCCTCGACGGGCAGGAAGTACGTCGAGTCGGCGGTCACTGTGCCGCCGGGCGCGAAGTTCGACAGGTCGGCCGCAGGCCAGGCGCCGATCCGCCCGAGCGACGGCAGGGTGGTGTTGTGCCGGCAGTATTCGCCGACGATGAGCTTGTCCGTGCCGCTGCGGTCGAGGGAGAGGTACGAGGCCTTCGGCGCGCCGTTGTCCGCGCAGGTCGCGGCGCCGGTGTTGTACTGCGTGGTGCGGAAGTGCCAGGTGCCGACCTGCGGCATCACGTATCGGTAGCCGAAGCTGTAGTAGACGCCGCTCTGCCGCCCGATCTTGCGCGTGTCGGTGACGTCGCTCTTCAGCCCGTCCTCGGTCCAGTCGTTGGTGCTCGCGTCCCCGTCCGGGTTGAGGTCCATGATGTACCGCATGTCGAAGACGCGGATGCCGTCGTTCGTGTCGGCGACGTAGAGGTAGTTGCCGTACCAGACCATGCCTCCGGCGTGGATGCCGTTCTGATCCGGGTTCTCAGAGGCGTGGAGGCCGTCGTACGACATGTTGCCGGCGCTGTTGAGGTACGGCCAGACCAGCAGCACGTGCCGGTACTTCATGGTGGCCGGCTCGACGAAGGTGATCCGCACGCCCTTCTCGTTGCAGGCGTCCGAGACGCTCGACGTGCAGGTGCCGCCGTCCTCGCGGACCGGGTTCCAGTTGTCGTACCAGCCGGTGATGATCGGCCGGGACGAGGTCCCCCACGTCTCGTCGGCCTGCGCGTCGGAGACTCCGGTGACCGCCTGCGGGATCCACTCGCGAGTGTTCGCGTCGGCGGACTCGAAGCAGTATGTCTCGGACCGCCGCAGCGGAGCGGGCCCGAACGTGTCCGGGCAGTTGCTGCCGCTCTTGACCGGATGGTTGGCGTCGGCCAGCAGGTTGGCGACGCCCTGCTTGTACAGCGCGGAGTCGAGGGCCGCGACGCGTCCGCTCAGGTCGCTGCCCGCGTCGAGCGTGAAGTCGCTCGCAGTGGCGGGTGCTCCGGCGCCCGGGTAGGCCGCCAGTGCGTTGAGCGAGAAGGTGGTGCTGCCGCGGGGGGCGATCGGTTCTTGCGTCCGTCCGGCCGGGCCGTCGTCGGCATGAGCCTGCGGAGCGACGGGGGCGGCGACGATGGCGGCTCCGGCCAAGAGGAGGGTGGCCGCGGTGCGGCAGAGGGCAGCGGTGGCTGAGGTGGATGTGCGAAGTCTTCTGAGCAAAACATTTGCCTTCCCCGTGTGAATACTGCGCTGAGCGCGACACAGTCTGCTCAAAGCGAAAGGAAAGGAGAAGTGTGATGCCAGTCACAGGTGTGTCTGATGTGCGGAGCCCTGCCGGTGTCATGCCGGGGGCTGAGCAGCCGTAGCGGGGCCGGGAGTTGGGCAGCCCGGGGCCGTGAACCCGAGGCCGGGGCCGGGCCTCCGTCCCCCCGGTCCCCCCGTCCCCCCGCTCCGGATCTGCGCGGTGCTCGCGAACTGGATTCAGCCCGTCGTCGTTCCCAACGTGGGCGTGCGACCGGTGAAGTCCACTGTTCACGAGGGAAAGATCTACCGGGTGCTCACCGCGCCCCCGAACACCCAGGCGCCCCGCACGCGGTCGCGGCTCCGGGCAACGACTACAACTTCCGCGTGCTGTCGACGGTCACGCAATTCCCCAGTCGCTGGACCGCGGTGCGACCCGCTCGGATTCGGCCAGCAAGATGCAGAAGGGTGCGGTTCCTTTGACGGGTGATCGGTTCGATCTCGTGGGGTGCCGGGCTGAGTGGCGGTTATGAGGCGTCGGCGTAGGCGAGGTGGGTGCCGCAGACGGTGCAGCGGAAGAGCATGGCCGTGGCCCCTTCACCGAGGTGGGCCAGGAACGGCTCGAGTTGGGCTGCCTCGTGCCAGCCGTTCGTGCACAGGTCTTGCCTGAGCTGGTCGAGGGCCTCGAGGTGGGCTGCCAGTCCAGGTCTTCCCGAATACCGGCGCCGTCGACCGGCTCGCCACCGCCGTCCTCGTCGAACTCCACGACGAGTGGATTGCCTTCCCCCGCCGCTGTCTCTCCATCGAGAGCATGGACAGCCTCTATCCGGACAACACCACCTGCCTGCCCGGCACTGCCGAATGATCACGACGTCGGAACGGCGCTTGATCTGCCGGTTCAGCCGCTCCAGAGGGTTCGTCGACCGGATCTTCTTCCAGTGCTGGTGAGGGAAGTTTGCGAACGCGGTCAGGTCCTCCTTCGCGTCGAGAAGCATCTCTTTGGCCTTGGGGGACTGCTCGCCGAGCATGTCCGCGACGGTGTCGAGGTGGGTCCGGACCGCTTCGGCGGTGGGCTGGGCGAAGAGCGTGCGGATCGTCGCGGCGGCCATCTCCGCGGCTCCCTTCGGGATCACTGAGAAGACGTTGCGGACGAAGTGGACACGACAGTGCTGCCAGGCGGCGCCGAGCATGACCTTGCGGATGGCCTTGACCAGGCCGCTGTGGCTGTCGGAGATGACGAGACGGACACCGGTCAGGCCGCGTTCCCGTAACGAGCGCGGGAACTCGGTCCAGAACGCTTCGGTTTCGCTGTCGCCGACCATGACACCCAGGACCTCACGGCCGCCGTCCTCGGTGACGCCGGTCGCGATGACGACGGCCTGGGAGACGATGTGGTGGTTCAGGCGTGCCTTGACGTAGGTGGCGTCGAGATAGACGTAGGGGAAGCGGGTGTGATCCAGCGGCCGGGTGCGGAACGCGTCGAGCTGTTCGTCGAGGTCCGCGCAGATCCGCAAGACCTCGCTCTTCGATATGCCGGTGTCCGAGCCGAGGGCCTTGACCAGGTCGTCGACCGAGCGGGTGGAGACGCCGTGGACGTAGGCCTCCATGACGACCGCGTAGAGGGCCTGGTCGATCCGGCGCCGGCGCTCGAGCAGGCTCGGGAAGAAACTGCCGGCCCGCAGTTTCGGGATCGCCAGCTCCAGGTCGCCGGCCCGCGTGGTCACGGTCTTCTCCCGGTGCCCGTTGCGCCAGGTGGTGCGGGTGTCGGTCCTCTTGCCCCACTCCGCACCGATCCGGGCAGTGGCCTCGGCCTCGATCAGCTCCTGCAACAGCCGCTCAGCAACCTCGCGGACGAGTTCAAGACCATCTGCCGAACGTAGTGACTCAAGCAGGCGAAGTAGGTCATGCTGGGACAAGGCCACCGGGCACCCCCTTGGACGAACTGGCAGTTCACCAAGGGCAGTTGCACGGTGGCCTGCCCCGTTCTCAGGGAGCGTTCACCGGCAGCCGAGGCACGCGAGGGCACGGAAACGGCGCACTTCCCAGCCAAGATCCGTTACACCACTCCGTGGGACGCCATCGGCGCTCTTCGTAGGGCCTGCGGCTGGTGGCCGGTGGCTTCACCGGCGCCGGCTGGCCATCACCTGGCCGGAGTCGGCCCCGCCGCATTGAGTGACCGGCCGCGATTCGGGAGGTGCGGGCGTGGTTCCGAGCGCACAGCGTGACCCTTCGGTACGCTGAGTGACAATAGTGAGTACGCTGCGTCACTGCGGGAACGCCCCCATCTTTCGAGAGGCGCTGACATGCCGTTCTCCGCACTCGCACTGGCCGACGATCTGCCACCTGCACTGCTCGACCGACGGAACAAGGCGATCGGCCGTCGCATCCGGTGCCCGGCGGGGTTCGGGACGCAGAGGGGGTTCCGCTCGCCGCGTCCTGCAAGGGGCGGGCCGCTGTCGGTCGGCAGCGGGCTGCCGTACGCGCCGGACACGGTCCGCAACGCCGCCGCCGAGGAGCTCCTCCTCCAGCTCACCGCCGACCAACGGCCGCCCCCCGGCTTCCGAGTGGGGCTGGACTTCGTCGGATTCCAGGACGGCTCCGACCGGGTGCTGCGGACCCTCTCCCGGCGTGACCGGTCGAGTGGCCTCGACTTCGGCGGACAGCCCGGATTGGACGCACCGGCCGGTCGGCTGCTGTCCGTACGGGCAGGCGGTACGCACCCGGTGCCGCCCGCGCGGGACGCCTCCCCCTGCCTGTCGGCCGAGGTCTTCGGCTGAACGAGCCCATCCATCCACTGAACAACGGAGACTCACGGTGATCGAACGGATCTGGCTCCATCCACCTCTCGCCTTCGCCCGTCTGGGCCCTTCCCCCACCCCGTGCGGCAATTACCACTACGGCGAAAGCGACCTGTCGCCCAGGGGCACGGGCAAAACCACCGTGGTTCCCTTGCCCACCCTCGAAGTCGCCGACGACGGCGCCCTGACCGAGCGGCAGCCCGATCCCGGGGAACGGGTCCGGTTCAAGGACGTCAACGGCTTCCGTCCCATCTGCCCCTTCTTCGAGCTGCGCGGCACCTGGACATCGGCCGAAGGGCAGCGCCACACCGACGAGCCGATCACCGTCGACGTCCTCGCCGAATTCGGCATCGACCTGGCCGAGGTGAAGTGGACGGTGAACGTCGCCAACCTCAAGGCGCACCAGTGCACAGGCTCGCCGGGCGACCGGATCGAGGCCGCCGTCGAACTGCGGGGCAACGAACATCTCCGGCAACCGCTGGAGGGGAGGTCGCCCGCGGGGACGGACCGGCCCCTCGTACCGCCGGGGGAGAGCGTTCCGCTCGGCTCCGTCCAGTTGCCCCGCCCGGGCGGTGGGTTTCCCGAGCTGCGACTGCGCTTCACGCCCGGTACGGGGGCGGTGTACGGTCCGAGCAACCTGCTCGATCGCACCAGCCGGTACCTCCTGCCCGAAGACCGGTTGTTCCTCGCGCCGGACGCGGCCTGGTGCGAGTTCACCCTCTCCGGTGCCACCGACGCGCGGACCTTTCCCGGAGAGCTCTTCGCCGGCTCGACGCCCGAGGACGGCGGAGTCAGCCTCGGTCTGGTCGACGACGTGTGCGACGGTCTGGTCGGCGTCACACTCGGCGGCCTGACCGCCCGCGCGCGAATCGTTGTCACGCCGCCGGACTTCGCGCCCGATCGCCGGCCCTTCACCTCCCTCGCCGACGGGCTGGCGGACCGGGTCCAGCGGGAGGAGGTGAGCGACCCCGCGTACATCGCCGAGAACCGTGACCTGACGGCGCTGGAGGTCCGCGACCTGTTCGAACGGGTTCTGGAGGCCATGGACGCGGTCAACGTGGACGCGCAGAACAACCGCGCGACCAGGGAGAACGTGAGGATGGCCCGGGACCTGGGCCTGCCCGAGGAGGAGGCCCGGGAACGGACCTTCGGTCCGCCGGACCCCCTGCCCGGGGTGACGCTCCCCCTCACCGAGCGCGGCCGTCGGCGGCACCGCCGGTTCGTGGCTCTGGAGTTCCTGGAGGATCTGTTCCGGGAACAGCCCGAACTCCTCCGGCAGGTCATCAGAACCCCGGTGGAAGAGCAGCGGTGGCACGACCGCCGCATGCCGGTCGCGGTACGCGGCTCCGACGGCTACCCCATGCACCTGACGCGCCGCCAGTACGACCTGCTGGCGGGCTGGGCCGGTTCGCTGCGGGAGACCGTGGAGGAGGGCACATGAGCGTGCTGTTGCAGATCGGGCGCCGCCCACCGGAGCCGGAGCCGGCATCCGGGCCGCGCGGCCTCGGCGCCGAGACCCGGGTCTTCCGCAGCGCCCACGGCACCCACCTGTTCCTCGCCGACGGCAGCAGGATCTACGACCTGCCGGAAGCCACCGCCGCCCGGCTGGAGCGCTGGACGGCCACCGCGCACACACCCGCGGAGGACACCGCCCTCGCCGCCGACCTGGGCCTTCCCCTGTGGGGCGCCGAGCCCGGGCTGCCCGCCCCGCGCATCGACGGCACCCCGGCCGAGGTACCGCCCCTGTCCTCGCTGTCGCTCAACGTGATGCAGGCCTGCAACCTCAGCTGCGGTCACTGCTACGCCGACGAGGGCCGCTTCGGCGGCTCCGCCCGGGCCATGCCCCGCGAGACCGCCTTCGCCGCCGTGGACCGGCTGCTCGCGGAGGCCGCGCCCGAAGCCGGGGTCGTGGTCGGCTTCATGGGCGGCGAACCCCTGCTCGCCCGGGACCTGATCCACGAGGTGGTCCGGTACGCGGTCCGGGCTGGCGAGGACAGCGGGCACGCGGTCCGCTTCGCCCTCACCACCAACCTGACCACCGTCCGGCCCGCGGACGCCGAACTCTTCGCCGCCCACCCCTTCACCGTGGCCGTCAGCCTGGACGGCGACCGCACCGGGCACGACGCGCTGCGCCGGGCACCCGGCGGCGGCAGCGCCTACGACCGACTGCGCACCGGACTGGCCGTGCTGGCCCGCCACGGGCGGCCCCGGCACTTGTCGGCCCGGGTCAGCGTGACGCCGTACACGGGTCGGCTCCCGGACATCCTGGAGCACGGGATCGGCCTGGGCTTCGACGAGGTGGGTTTCGCGGCAGTGGTGAGCGCGCCGGATCCGGCGTACGAGATCGACACCGCCGCCTTCACCGGTTTCCTCGACGGGATGGTCGAGTGCGGCGAGCAGGCGCTGCGCGAGCTGTCGGCGGGCCGCCCCTACCCGTTCGGGAACTTCCAGACCGCGATGTACGAACTCCACGCGGGCGGCCACCGCCCCTACCCGTGCGGCGCCGGCGCCGGCTACCTCAGCGCCTCCGCCGAAGGCGGCCTCTACGCCTGCCACCGCCTGGTCGACGACCCGGCCTTCGCCATGGGCTCGCTGGCCGACGGACCCGACCGGGCCGCCCGGGAACGCCACCTGGCCGCCCGGCACGTGGACCGTGCCGAGCCGTGCCGGTCCTGCTGGGCCCGCTACCTGTGCGGCGGCGGCTGCTACCACGAGGTCAGCCGACGCGGCCGGCCCGGCTGCGACTACATCCGCGGCTGGCTCGACTTCTGCCTGCGCGCCTACGTCGAACTCACGCAGGCCGCACCGGAGTTCTTCACGCTGCCGCCCGTATCCGATCTGCCGAGCGACCCGGCCGCCCTCGCCCGTTGACCTGAAGGAGCCGACCATGAACCAGCCGACCCCCGGGAACGCCGGCCTCTCCACGCCCGAGGGGAAGATCTTCCCCCGCAACCTCACCGCCCGTGCCGCGCACGTGGTGCGCGGCAACCCGTCCGGCTCCCGCCCCGAAAGCGGTGTCGACAACTGCTTCCCCGGGCTGGAGTTCGACCAGCGAAACCTTGACAAGGCCTTCTTCCGCGGGCTCCTCTTCGACTTCCACCACGGCAGCGGGTCCCGTCTGCTCGCCGTCAAAGGGGGTGTCGCAGAGGACCAGGGCATCTCCGACGCCGACCTGGGCGACAGCGCCGGGGACGCCGAACAGCGGTTGTACCTGTGGGCCGTGTGCGGGCGTACCACCGTGGACCAGGAGGAGAACGAGGCACCGGTCTTCCACGCGGTCGACCTGACCGGCCCGGAGATGTGGCGCCGGGTGCACGACCTGCTGCCGGGGAAGATCTCCATCGTCGTCGGCCGGGGTTCCGGCAGCCGGTCGCCCGGCGCCTTCTGGGTGCCCGGTGGCCTCAACGCCTGGCGGACGCAGGGCCGGAACGCGGTGCAGCGCGACGACGCCGGCGTGCTGGAAGTGGCCATCCTGACCGCCGAGCGGGCCGACTACCTGGACCAGGACGGAGTCATCGAACCGGACGTGTACGAGCCCGGCGACCTGACCCGCAGCCTGTGCGCACCCTGGCAGTACGACTTCCGCGAGTGCGGCTGCTACTACTGGGCCGCCTCCAAGCCCGACATCTCCGCCACCTCCGGCGGCGAGTACCGCAACCTCAACTTCCAGCGTCGCGACCGCACCACCGTACCGCCCGCCCCGGACCTGACCACCTTCCTGGAGCGCGGGCCGCTCGAAATCGACCACCCCGAACTGATCATGAACTGGAACGTGCTTCCCGTAGTCCTCAACGGACGCGAGGACGACGCCCTGGGCGTGCCCGCCCCGCTCGACCTTCCCCTGATGAAGCCACAGGACGTCATCGAGGAACTGACCCGCCTCGCGACCGTCGAGCACGCGCTCTGCCTCGAATACCTCTACGCCCACTACTCGCTCGCCGCCCCGATGACCCTGCCCGAGGGAACCCCCGAGGACGTCCCGGTCCGGCGCGTCTTCGCGGCCGCGCAGGAGATCTTCGGGGTGGCCGAGGACGAGATGCGCCATCTGCGGTGGGTCAACGAGATCCTCGGCGTGCTGGGGCGTCCTCTCCAACTCGACCGGCCCGCCGACGACTTCGTCATCCAGCGGCAGACCGGTCACCGATTCAAGCTGGAGCGGCTCACGCCCGAGCAGCTCGAGTGGTTCATCGCGGTCGAGAAACCGAGCGCCCAGGTCGACCCGGACGGCATCGACGGGATGTACGTACGGCTGCACCACACCATCACGAAGAACCCGAGCGCCTTCCCCCAGGCCGAGCGGCTGGCCCACCTGATCAAGCTCATCATCGACGAGGGCGACGACCACTACCACCGGTTCACGGCGATCCGGGGACATCTGGCCGGTCTGGACCCGGACGGCTACCTGCGTCGACTGGCGCCCCCGAACGACACGATGGGCAGGGAGCTGCTCCGCCTCGCGGACCTCGACTACGCCATGGTGCTGGGCGCGTTGCGCGCCACCATGGAGGCGGGCGACAGCGCGGGAGGACTCCTGAGGGCGCAAGCGGTGCGGTCCATGCGGAACCTTCACGAGATCAACCACCTGCTCGCCGCACGCGGAGTGGCGCCCCGGTTCGCCGCACCTTCCCCGGCGTTGTCGGACGGGCAGGCGCCCCGGGCCGCCGCGCGGGCCGTCAGCGAGGTGGTGCGGTCCATCCGTTCGCTCGGGGACGAAAGTCTCCAGGAGCAGCTGGACCGTCAGGAGGAGGGAGCGCGCGCCCTGGTCGCGGCGTGCAGTCTGCAATGACATCCCCGGTGTCCCGGGCTCCCGCCGTGCCCACCACCTCCACGACCGTCGAGATCGCCGGCTCGGGACTGGCGGAACTGACCTGTGCCTGGCTGCTGCTCGCCCGCGGCCACCGAGTCCGTCTCCGGTCGTCGGGGCCGGCGGCGGCCCCCCGCCCGCTGCTGCTCAACGAACCCACACTGAGTCTGCTGCACTCCCTGTGGGGCCGCGCGCCGCTGGCGGACTGTCATCATCTGACTCACCGTCAGGCATTCTGGGGGCCCGGCGCCGGCCCGATCGGCCGGCGCCTGCCCCAGCCGGCCACCGTCGTGGACGGCGTCCGCCTCGCCGAACGGCTGCTCGGCCGCCTCACCGCCCGGTACCCTGACGCCTTCTCCGAGCCGCCCGGCCCACCGCGGTGGACCGTCACGGCCGCCGGATCGTCCGGTCACTGGACGGCCGGGCGGCGCCACCTCCTGGCCGGGGAGGCATCGCTGGTGCCAGGCGCGGACGAGACCACCGCCCGGCTCGTCTGCACCGACCTGGCGTGGCTGCACCTGACCCCACTGGGCGGTGGCCGCGCCCTCCTCCAAGCCATGATCCCCGGCCCGGCCACCCGCCCGACGGAGTTGCTGGAGAGGCTGCTCGCGGGCTCGGCTCTGGCGCCCGCCCTGAAAGACGCTCCCGAGAACGCCGTCGCCCTCCCCGCCGCCCCGCGCCTGCACCGCACCCCAGCGGTGCCCGGCCAGATCCTGGTGGGTGCCGGCGCGATCCGCTATGACCCGCTCAGCGGCACCGGAACGGCCCAGGCGCTGCGTACTGCCATCCTTGCCGCGGCCTCCCTCCACGCCATGGCCACCGGGGCACCGCAGGGACCCGTGTTCACCCACTACACGACCCGCCTGCACACGGCCTTCCACGCCCACCTCGCCACCTGTGCCCAGCTCTATCCGCAGGCATTCGCCTCCCCTTCGTGGCAGCACGAGACGGACGCCTGTCGGCGCCGGGCCCCCCTGCTCCGGGGCGATGGGGATCGCTGACCAGCCGGCCGGGAACATCGCGGCGGTGCGCACCTTCGAGCGTCTCCTCGGCGGCGGCCTCGATCGCCCGCCCGGCCCGGTCCCGGGCCGGGCGGGCGATCGAGACCGGCTCGCACACCGATCCGGCGGCAGGGGCGATCGGCGGTGTGGCCCAGGCGCGTGACCGCTCCTCCGTGAGGGGCGCGGGCCCGCCCTTCGGTCGCGCATCGCACGCTTGTTTGTCAGCATAGGCGGCCACGAATTGGCCCACACCCTGGGCCGCAGACACCCCGGATTCTGTAGGGATCAGGAGCCCGACGACCTGAACTACCCCTTCAAGAACGGCCAGCTCGGCGACGAGAACCACGCGTTCGTCGGCTTCGACGTCGGTGACGCGGCCCTGGGCCTGCCGATGAAGGCGCTGCCGGGGGAGCAGTGGCACGACGTGATGACCTACTGCGACTTCCAGTGGATCAGCTCCTACGCCTACGAGGGCGTGCGGCGCCGCCTGCTCGCCGAGGACGCCCTCGTGTCGGGCACCGGCCCGGTTTCCGAGCCGGTCCCGATGGCTCCGCCACTGGCTATGGCGGGACTCGGTGGCAGCGGCGGGCGGCCCGACGACCGCCATCCCACGCGCACCGTGACCAGGGTGACGTCGACCGGCCCCGGCACACGGGCGGTGGCGGGTCCAGGCCCGGACGGGGTGGCCGAGCAGCTCGTCAGTGTCGTCGGGACGGTGAACCTGACCCGCCACGAGGGCAGCATCCGGTTCGTCAACCCGGTGGACCGGCCGGCCGTTCCCCCGAGCCCTCCGACCGGGCAGACCGCGGGGCATGAGGCGGCGGACGGCGGGCAGGCTCCGACGGCCGTGCTGCGGATCCTGCAGTCAGGGGGGGGGACACCGTCGCGGGAGATCCAGGTGCCGGTCAAGCTGAGCTCGGAACTGGAGCCGGGCGCCGACCGGACCGGCCTGATCGACGCGGTGGCGCCGGCCGGACCCGCTCCGGAGGCGGTCGAGCTGGTCGTGGACGGCCAGGTGGTGGACACCTTCCGGCCGGGAGGCAGCCCGCCCACGCTGCGGGCCGCGCGGTACACGGGCGCCGAGGACGGCGTGCTCGGCATGGCCCTGGAGTTCGACCGGGACATCGAGCCCGACCTCTCCTACTCCGCGCAGGTCAGCGCGGATGGGGCCGCACCTGGCAGACCCTGGGCGTCGGGCTCAAGGAGCCCACGGTGCACCTCGACCGCGACCAGTTCCGGCCCGGGGACGACGTCCGTCTGCGCATCACGACGACCAACGGATTCAGCAGTACGGCGGCGGAGACAGCGCTGTTCTCCGGGTGAGGCCCGCGCGGCCCGAGAACGAGGGGAGTGCACACCGACGCGCCGGAGACGCCCTCCGTCTCCGGCGCGCGGCTGTGACCCACCGGTCACGGCGGTGGTCTCGGCAGCCGAGGCTGCCAGGGCCTCGACCAGCTCCTCCCGCGCGATCACCCGCCGGTCCAGCTCGATCTCGGCGGCCTCCAACGCCCCAGCCAACCGGGCGACTTCCTCCCGCGGCCCTTCCACCCGCACACGGCCGCTGTCTCCCGCTCCTCCAGCATTCCCAGCACCGACGCCATTGCGCACCCCTCGCTCACGGAGCGGAAACAAGACGCCGAACGCATCCCTCACTACGAGCGAAACCAAGCAGGGAATGCACGATCTCCCGCCATGCCGCACCGCCTGACCAGGCACAAGTCCTGGGTGCCTCCAGGATCACCAGCATCAGAGTCACGGTGCACTCGTCCGCCGACCCCGGCCCCCGACGGGCGTCGCGACCGCACGCCGCAACTTTTGCGCACCGCCCCTCTCCGCACCTGGCGCGCTGGTGAAATCGCTCGCGGCATCGGACTGGACGACGCCCAGGGACTACGTGCGGAACTGGGGCGCCGGGTTCGCGCGGGCATCCTTCGCCGCACCGGGCGAGGTATCTACATCCTCGAACCCGAGTGGCTCACACCCGACCTCCAGGACCCCGCCGACCCACCCTTGACAACACCGGATCGCCCTTGACTCCGTGGTCTTGGGGTACTTCCTCGGGGCAGGCATCGTCTGGGCTCCTCTCATGAGACCCATCTGACCTGCTGTCACCTCCCCGCATCTCGGGGGAACCTCAGCGTGACACCTACGGCATGTCCACGGGAGCAGGTGCCCCGCTCTCCCCGGACCAGGTGCAGCCCCTGCTCCAGGTGCTGCAGGCCCGCCATGCGCTCCACCGTCAGGAGCCCGCAGGCTCCGACGAAGCGGAGTGGGACGACCAGTCCTGATACGACTACTTCCACAGCGCCTGGACTACCTACGCGCAAGAGCACGGTACATACCCCGATGCTGCGGCCCTCGCCGCGTACGTGTACGAGCGGTACTCCGTCACCGGGGACGGCGGCCGGCCCGTCACAGCCGTCCGTGACACCCTTGCCGAGTGGAGTGCACGCCCTCCCGCCTCCCACGAGGCCGCCATCGGTGAACTGCTCGCGTACGCAGCCCGGGACGTCACCTCCGGCCGGTAGGGCGCTCGCGCACCGATCGGCTACAGCACCTTGCGTACGGCCGTGCCTGAGCCGAGCCGTTGAGGCGTTCGTCGATGAGCTGCGTGGTCTCCATCTCGAGAGAGCAGTCCAGATCCCGGTTGACTTGTTGGACGCGGGTGATCGTGGTGTGTAGTCCGTGCCGGTTCCCGTGGGCGGCCTCGAGCCGTATCCAGTCCCGGTGGAGGAGTTCCGCCGCAGGGTCGACGTCGAGACCGGTCGTGACGGCCCGGCGGGCGGTGTCGAAGTCGTGGTGGGGGCCTGCGGGGATGCGGTAGGTCGCCACGGTGTGCGCGACGTCGATGATCCGCGCAGTTCCGGCCCAGTCGGCGCCTGATGGAACCTCGTATGCTTGTTCGGCATCAAGTAGGGGGACAGGTCGTCGAAGGTGTGAAGGACTCGGGGGCGGGTGGATGGACGGGTGGATCGGGCGGGCGTTGGCGGCCTGGGGGCTGTTGGCGGCGGTGGCCGTCACGGGGTGTACGGCGCAGTCGTCGGCCGCGCCGGAGCGCTCCGCGGCGGACCGTCCCGCGGCGGACCCGTCACCCGCGGCCGGTGGCGGGCCCGACCGCGCTGCGGCCTACCGTAAGTGGGGGATCGAGCCGCTGGCCGCCCCGCCGGGTCCGCCGGCGGCCAAGCCGGCACTGCCGGGTGCCGGTGCGGGGCAGGTGCCGGTGATCAGCGAGATCCCCACCAAGGAGAAGATCGTCTTCCTCACGTTCGACGACGGGGCGGAGAAGGACCCCCGGTTCCTGACGATGATGCGAGAGCTGGGCGTCCCCTTCACCATGTTCCTCACCGACGCCGCCATCCGGTCCGACTACGGCTACTTCAAGTCCCTCCAGGCCCTCGGCAACGGTGTCCAGAACCACACCCTGACCCACCCGGACCTGCGCACCCTGGGGCCCGCCGCCCAAACGCGGGAGATATGCGGCCAGCAGAGCCGGCTGAAGGACCAATACGGCACCGCGCCCAGGCTGTTGCGGCCCCCCTACGGCAACTGGAACGAGGCCACCCGCACCGCCGCCGCGTCCTGCGGCATCGAGGCGATCGTGCTGTGGCGCGAGTCCATGCAGATCAAGAACATGCAGTACCAACTGCCCGGCGAGAAGCTCCGGCCGGGCGACATCATCCTGGCGCACTTCCGCGGCCCCTCCGAGCTCAAGGGCACGACGATGACGGAGATGACCGCCAACCTCCTGCGGCACATCGAGGAACAGGGGTTCACGGTGGCCCGCCTGGAGGACTATCTCTGACGATCACCGTGCAGGTCTCCAAGTGCCGCCACCGGCGTTGAGGGGTCCGGCTAGGGGCTTGCAGGGAATGAGGGTGTTGCTTCCCGTCCTGAGGCTCGTTGGTGTGGTAGGCGCATCCCGGATGAGACTCGTGACCGACTTGCCGTGAAGTTCGCGGTGTTGCTTCGGTATGCGGATGAGCGGCAGCGACGCCTGTTGATGGCCGTGGGGGCCCGGGTGTTGGTGCACGGCGGTGTCCGGGCCGTCGCGCAGGCCGCCGCGGTCAGCGAGACGGCGGTCCGCAAGGGTGTGTTCGATCTCGAGGCGGGTGAGGAGCCTTTGGGGCGGGTGCGTCGTCCGGGCGGGGGCCGCAGGCGGGTCGCGGATCTGGATGAGGGGCTGCGGGCGGCACTGCTGGCGCTGGTTGAGCCGGATGTGCGAGGTGACCCGATGCCGCCGCTGCGTTGGACGGTTACGTCCACGCGCACGCTTGCGCGGGAGCTGACGCGGGCCGGGCACCGCGTCGGTGCGGGCACCGACGCCGGCCCTGTGCGGGAGGAAGGCTTCAGCCTGCGGGCCAACGCCAGGACGGTCGAGGGCAGCCATCACCCGGACCGCGATGCCCAGTTCTGCTGTCTCGACGAGCAGGTCCGCGAGCACCGCGACACCGGGCAGCCGGTGATCAGGATGGACACCAAGAGGAATGTACTCGTCGGCGAGTTCAAGAACAGCGGCTGCTGCCGGCGGCGGCCGACGGGTGAGCCGGTGCCGGTGAGCGTGCGTGACTTCGCCGACCCGCAGCGGGGCAAGGCCGGCTCTGCGGGGTCTGCGACGTCGTGGCGAACACCGGCTGGGTCTACGTCGGTGCCGATCACGACAGCGCCGCATTCGCCGTGGAGTCGATTTGCCGCTGGTGGCACGGCCAGGGCCAGGCTGCCTACCCGCAGGCGGCACGGCTGATCACCGCCGACGCGGGCGGCTCCAACGGCTACCGCACCCGGGCCTGGAAACTGCAACTCGCCCGGCTCGCCGCCGGAACGGTACTGACCATCACCGTGTGTCACCGTTGGTGCCGAAGGTGAGGCAGGGTCGTTCTCCTGACAGTCCCCCCGGCAGTGGTCCAGCTGTGTGCACGGTGTGTGCTTGTCTTCCCCGCCCAGGCTGCCTTGCTTGGGGCGTGGGGTCGTCGTCGGCGAAAGCGAGTTGTGATGGTGTCCTTGGTGGGGGAGGGTCTGTGGTCATGGAGTTCTTCTGCTGCCACCGTGAGCGGTCCGGCTCTCTCGTGTTACGCGAGGAGTTGGTGGAGGAGTACTGGTCCTGCATGGACCGGTACGCGAAGGAGCTGATCGCGTGGGGCCCGACTTTCGCCGATGACGGGGAAGCACCCACCGGCAGCGTGCACATCGTCGATCTGCCCGATCCTGGCGCCGCCCGCGCCCGAGCGTTGGTCTTCGGCGAGCCCGACTACCAGGCCGGCGCGTACCGGGATGTGTTGCTGCGCCGGTGGCGCCAGGTGCTGGGACGCACGGTGTGGGCTTTCCCCAGTGGCCCAACCGGCGGCAACCGGTACCTGGTGTCCGGCCTCGGGGAGGGCCCGGCCGCCGTCCTTGGCCTGCCCCGCGAGGGGGACGAACTGGTTGCGTACGGGCCGCTGGTGTCCGACGACGGCGGCCCCTGGCTGGGCACGGCGGTGCTGCTGGGGGCCCCGGGTCCGGACACGGCACGAACCCGTTCTGACTGCACAGCGGTACGCGGGCATCGAGGTCCGCGACGGGGAGTTCGGCGGGCGTCGATGAGCCACGAAGGCACCGGGTTGATGGCATCTCCGGTGCGCAGTGACCTGGGACAGGAGCGGTGACGGTGACGGTGGCGATGCGGGCGGTTCCCCTGGTGGGTGGGCCGGTGGAGTTGCGGGGCGCGCTGGACCTGGAGACCACACAGGCAGGGGTGATGCCGCGCCGGCTGCCCGCCTGGACCAGGGAGCAGTACCAGGACCCGTCGGTCTACGGGGTGACCGTGATGCCCTCGGGGGTGCGGCTGGTGTTCCGCACCGATGCGCACGCATTGGAGTTGGAGGTACTCACCTCCACCGGCCGGCTCGACTCCGACCCCCGCCCCCGCCCGACCGGGATGCTGGAGTTGCTGGTGGACGGCGTCTTGGCCGGGCGTCAGCAGGCGCCGGTGGGCAACGTGCTGCGGATGGCGGGCCCCGGGGCCGCGCAGCGGCTCATCCCGGGCGAGCCGGCAACCGTACGGTTCGCCGGGCTGCCGGCCGGTATGAAGGACGTCGAGTTGTGGCTGCCGCAGCAGACCCCGACGGAACTGGTGGCACTGCGCGCTGACGGCGAGGTGCTGGCACCGCTGCCGGACGGGCGGCGCCGCTGGGTGCACCACGGCAGTTCCATCAGCCACTGCATCGAGGCCGACGGCCCGACCGGGACCTGGCCGGTGGTGGCAGCTGCGCTCGGAGGGGTGGAGGTGATCAACCTCAGCCTGGCGGGCAACGCGCTGCTGGACCCCTATGTCGCCCGGACGATCCGCGATATGCCGGCCGACCTGATCAGCATCAAGGTGGGCATCAACATCGTGAGCCTGTCCGCCTTCCGGCTGCGGACGTTCGGCCCGGCGGTACACGGATTCCTGGACACGATCCGGGACGGGCACCCGGACACCCCGCTGCTGCTGATTGCTCCGGTGAGCTGTCCGGCCCTGGAGAAGACCCCTGGCCCGACGGCGACTGGCCCGGACGGCAGGCTCGTTGCCCTGGGCGACCCGGCCGATGTGGCCGGCGGGGCATTGTCGCTGGCGGTGGTCCGTGCCGAGCTGGCCCGGATCGCCGGGGCACGGCAGGCGTGCGATCCCCACCTCCACCATCTCGACGGACGCGAGCTGCTCGGCCCCAACGAGGCAGATGACCTGGCCGACGGCCTTCACCCCACCGCCGCCGCATACCGTCGCATGGGCAAGCGCTTTGCAGCCCACGCCTTCGCGAGCGACGGTCCCTTCCGCTGAGTGAGCTGGGCTCCACACCCTGCACCAGGTGCGGAGCTTCCACGCTCCGCCGGCCGGAGATGGGCGGTGGGGACTCAGGGCACAGGGCACTGCTCGCCTTGTGAAGGATGGGTTCGTGTGATCTCTGCCAGTGGAGTGTCGTTGTCGCCGTTGGGGCAGCGGTTGAATGAACTGCTGGGTGCCGAGCGTGCCGTGGGTGATCTGCGGCATTGCTTGGGTATAGGTCTGCCGCCCGGCGGGGTGGCGTTCACCGGCAGCCGGTTCGAGTATCTGGCCGGTGGGGGAGACCGGCCTGAAATCGGCCACCGCAGGGGCGCCCATACACGCCGACGACCGAGCATGCATCATGATCGGATACCGGCAGCGCACAAAGCGGAGGGAAGATGATGGCAGCTCCAACAGAAGCTGAATCCCAACAAGTTGCGGGCTCGGCGAGAGATTCGCAGCCATCCGGCGGACTGATCATCTTCTTGAACGGCACATCCAGTTCGGGGAAGTCGAGTATCGCCAAGGAGCTCCTCCCGGTCCTGGACGACACGTACTTCCACATGCCGGTGGACGCCTTCCACGCCATGCGGGCGCGGCGGGACATCGCGCCGGACGAACTGCCCTCCATGCTCAGGCGCACCTGGATGGGCTTCCATCGCGCGGTCGCCGGCATGGCTGCGGGCGGTAACAACATCGTGGTCGACCACGTCCTGAGCGAGCAGTGGCGTCTACTCGACTGTGTCGCCCTATTCACCCCCGAAGACGTGGTATTGGTCGGAGTGCACTGCCCCTTGCCGGAACTGGAGCGGCGGGAGCAAGAGCGCGGGGACCGTCCACCGGGGCTGGCCGCACGCCAGATCACCCAGGTCCATGCCCACGGCCTCTACGACATCGAGTGCGACACGAGCACCGCCAGTCCGGCCGACTGTGCGCAACAGATCAAGAACTTCCTGCCGCACCGCCCGACCCCCACAGCCTTCGAGAAACTGAGGGCGAACCCCCCGGCCGATCAGCCACCGGTCGGCTGACCCCCATCCGAATGCCCGGCTCAGCCGAGAGCGGACAATGAGCGGGGCCAAAATACTCGTTCACATCACGCCCCAATGATCGCTACCTGGGGCCGCAGAACCCGTTCCTCTGGGGTCAACTGACACGTTCGAAGCCACCGGGGCCGACCCTCAACCCCGGTCAGTAACGGAGTCCTATCAGGGCACGGTGAAGAGGACCTTGTCCTCGTCCGCGGCGGGGTCCGCCTGCTTGAGCCTGGCCCTGATGCTGGATCCGAGCTGGAGATCCAGGCCGTTGGTCGAGACGACCTTGGCCAGCACGGCGGGGTCGGCCAGGAACACTTTGCCCTCGCGCGGCCTGCCCCGCTCCGCGTCGGTGTCGATGACCGCGGCGTCGAACACCTCGCCCACGCGGTCCTTGAGCAGCGCGGCCTCGGCCAGGTCCATGGTCTGCCGGTCCGCCAGGCCGCCCTTCCCCCGTGCCGTGTCGCACGGGATGCAGGACAGGGCGTCGAGCACCCAGTTCGGCGGGGCCTTGTCCGCGCACGCCATCACGCACAGCTCACCGGTGTACCGGTCGACCAGGCGCCGCAGCGGAGCCGTGCAATGGGTGTACGGGGCCGCGATCGCTGCGTGCATCGTGTACGCCGGCTTCTGGCTGTCGCGGAAGACGGTGTACTCCGCCTTGAGCATCGTGCTCGTGGCCTCGGTGAGGAAGGCCATGTGCTGCTGATTCCGGGGATCGAGCTTGCGGACCAGCGTGGCGTAGGAGATGCCGGGCCGCCAGACGATGCCCAGGGCCTTCGCGATGTCGTGCAGGCGCTTGATCACGTTCTGATCGGCCTGCTCCTTCTGGGTCCGCAGGATGCCGGTACCCGTGTCGAGCATGATCTGGGCCGCGGACATCCCGGTCAGGAGGGAGATCTGCTCGTTCCAGCCCTCGACCGGCAGCGTCGCCACGTAGCGCAGCCGGAACGATCCGTCCTCGAGGGTGACCTCCTGGTCCGGCAGATTCACCGAGATGCCGCCGCGCGCAATTTCGGCGGCCTCCCGCAGCTCACCGATCTCGCGCAGCAGGGCGAGGGACTCCTCCGCCGTGCCGTTGTCGATGGCCTGCTGGGCGCCGGCGTAGTCGAGCTGGGCCCGGCTTCGGATCATGGCCCGGCTCACGGACGAGTCGGTCAGATTGCCGTGGGCGTCGAGGTCGTGCTGCCACAACAGGGCGGGGCGGTCCTTGTTCGGCAGCAGGCTGGCCGCGCCCTCGGAGAGGACGGGCGGGTGCAGGGGCACCTTGAGGTCAGGGAAGTACAGCGTTTCGATCCTGTCGTGCGCCTCGATGTCCAGAGGGCTTCCCGCCCTGACGAAGGTCGCCACGTCCGCGATGGCGTAGTACGCGCGGTAGCCGCCACCGGGCCGCCGTTCCAAGTGCATGGCCTGGTCGAGGTCCTTCGAGGTCGGCGGATCGATCGTAAAGAACGGCAGGTGGGTGGCGTCCTTGTCGGGCAAGCGCGCCTCACCCGCGGCCTTGTCGGCCGCTTTGAGTACACGCTTGGGGAAGCTCAGGGGGACCTTCAGCTCCGCGCGGAGTTCCTCCAGCGCGGTGCGCAGAGCATCCTGGGCCTCGGCAGACATGTGCATCAGGCGGCGTTGCATGCCCCGAGCGTAGGGCGGCGGTCACGAACCGGCGCGGCGAGCGGGGCCGGGCGGCGGAGGGGACCGGGGCGACGGTGGCCGCGCGGGGAGGGGACATCGCCGGAGGGCGCGCGACGACTGAGGGACGGTGTCCCTCCAGCACTGGTTGGAGGCGGCGAGTTGTTGCGAGGCCTTGCTCAGGCTGCCCATGACCTCATTCACGGTTGGCGCACCCACCATCCCGAACTCGTACTGTTCACGACCTGGGCGGCCTTGCGTGACTACGCGAGCACAACCCCGCTGGCAGCGACCTGCAGCCATTCGCGAACCTGGTCGACGAACACGGCCCAGAGGCGATCCTTCAAGCCGTTGACCGACTTGTGCCTGAAGACCATGCTCAGGTCACCGTGTCCACCGCGCACAAAGCCAAGGGCCGGGAGTGGGCCCGGGTACGCATCGCCCCCGACTTCACCCCACGGCCCGACAGCGACGACATCGACGCCACTGGTTGTCCCGTTCCGGGAGCCATCGACGAGGCGGAAGCCCGCTTGGCCTACGTTGCCGTCACCCGCGTTCGACGCCACCTCGACCCATCTGGCTTGGCCTGGGTCAGCCAGCATCCCGATAACCCGAAATGAACCCCTGGCATCAAGCAATGCCGGAGTCAGGGCGTAACGTCGCGGCGGCGTCGCTGAGTAGAATCTGCACTCTTCGACCCAGGTGACTGCACCGCCGTCCCGGTGCGCCGGGCGGTGCACAGGTGGCAGCTGAACGCTGCCGGCCCGGCGAGTGCGCCGGTGATCCGCCATGCTGCCGCCGGCTCCGCGTCCGGTGCGGCCGGCAGTTTGGTGTCCTGCTGCTCCCAGGACAGCAGCGCCCGTGCCAGCATGTCCTGTTCGACGCCGCAAAGCCGGGCCAGGAGTCGCCGTCCCGCCGCTTTCAGCAGCACCTCGGCATCGGCGTGTGTGGCTCCGCTCTTGTGGCGGGGCGGATAGTTGCGCCACTCCCGGCTGGAACGGAGTGTCTTTGCTTCTAGCCCGTACCGTGCGGCCAGACGGCAGATCAACGATGCGGTGGTCTCCCCGGGCCGGCGCGAGGCGGAACACCCGCGGCCTGATCGCAGCAGCCTTCGGACCTGCCGTCAGATCCGAGAGCGACTACGCCCGGGAACTGACCCGCCATCCCTCTCCGGACATGCTCCTTCTGGCCGACCGCGCGTTCGACGGCAACGAACGCGCGCCCGCCATCACGCGACAAGGCACGCAGTTCCTGGTGCGCTGCGACCAGCACACGACGCCCGCCGGTGCTGGCCCTGCTGCCTGACGGCTCCTACCTCACCCGCATCGGCAGCCTCTCCCTGCGAGTGGTCGAGGCCGAGGTCCAAGCACGCACCGTCGACCAGCACATTCGGCGACGCCTACCGCCTCCCGTTCCGGTCAGGCGGCTCTGCGGTGTCACCAGTCGAAGGTGAGGGTGACTCCGCGTGTGGCGAGGCGGTCGATGACCCGGGCATTGTCGAATGCGGAGAGGACCGGGTGCTCGTCCCCGCGGATGCGGGCGAAGCGGCGGTAGTGGAGCGTGCGCAGGGATGCGATGTGCTCCAGTGGCGCGAGGTCGATCACGTTGTGGCCGTTGCCGTCGTGGCAGCCGTCGAGGGAGAGATGCTCCAGCGGAAGGCCACTCAGAGGGCGCAGTTCCTCGACGCGTTTGGAGTGCAGTGCGAGCGAGGTGAGCCTGCGGGTGGCGGCGAGAGGCGCGAGGTCGGTCTCGTTGTCGTAATTCCCGGCCAGGGTGACGGCACGGAGCCGGTCGCAGGAGGTCAGAGGCGTCAGGTCGGTGACCTCGGTGAGTTCCAGATGCAGTGCCTCCAGGCCGGGAAGGGCCGTGCCTATGCCGTCGAGTGCGCGAATGTGGAACTCCTCGCACTCGCCGCCCCACTCGCTCCAGACCAGGGCGATGGCCTTGGAGGAGGTGTGCCACCTCAGCTCCCGTACGGTGGCGCACTGGGCTTGGGTGACGGGCAGTCCGAGCAGGGCGTCGGCCACGTCCTGTCGGTAGTCGAAGCTCTCGAGGCCGTCGAGCCACTCCTCGCACACAGCATCACACGTGTTTGTGCAGACGTGTGCGCCCTCAGGCGCCGGGGGTTGGAAGAGCGGCACTGTGTCCGCTTCCATCAGCTGACTGACCACCGCCAGACGTAGATTGGTGTCGGGGAGCTCGTCGAGAGGGCCGGCCTTGCGCATGGCGGCACCCTAGTACCGGCGGTCGTAGAACTCGCAGCAGGTGCGGCTGACCATCCCCTAGCTCCTCCACGGTACGACGGCCCTCTCGGCACTCTCCGGGAACCAGAACTGCTTGAACACGATCTTCCATCTGTTGTGTCAGATGGCGTCCGGGGCCGAGACCGACCCCGATGTGCGACTGGCCGAGCGCACCCGGCGTCGGCACGAGAGCGAGCGGGCTGGCGAGGTGGATGTGTTGGACAGCGCGGGGCTGCGGGACCGCTGTCGTTCGCTACGGCGTGCTGGTGAAGGCACGGCGGTAGGAGCGGGGTGGGACTCCCCGGCGCCGTACGAACTGTTCGCGCAGCACGGCCGCGCTCGCGTAACCGACCCGGTGGGCGATCTCCTCGATGGGCAGGGCCGTGGTTTCCAGGAGTTCCTCGGCTCTGCTCAGCCGAAGGCTTCGCAGCCAGGCGTGCGGGGTGGTGCCGGTCGCGGCGGTGAAGCGGCGGGCGAAGGAGCGTTTGCTCATCAGGGCGCGGCGGGCCAGTTCCGTGACGGACAGCGGCTCGTGGAGGTGCTCGCGGGCCCAGCCGAGGACCTCGGCGAGCCGCTCGTCCTGGCCGTCTTCGGGGACGGGCGCGGCCAGGTACTGGGCCTGCCCCCCGTCGCGGTGGGAGGGCAACACCATGTCCCGGGCGACGGCGTTGGCCAGCGCGGCGCCGTACTCCCGCCTCAGCAGGTGAAGGCACAGGTCGAAGCCCGCGGCAGCTCCCGCGCCCGTGACGATGCTTCCTTCGTCGATGTAGAGCGCGTCGGGTTCCACGGTGATCTCCGGGTGGCGGCCGGCGAGCAATTCGGCGAACCGCCAGTGTGTGGTCGCCCGCCGGCCGTCGAGCAGTCCGGCGGCAGCGAGCGCGAACGTGCCCACGCAGTGGGCCGCGACCACGGAACCACGCTCGTGCGCGGCCCTCAGCGCGTCTCGTACGGCAGGGGAGGACGGTGTGCGGAACCCGGCCCCAGGCAGGGCGATGACCAGATCGGCGCCGGCGAGCCGGTCCAGTCCGTGCGCGATCGACAGCGGTACGCCGCAGTCCGTGGGCACCGGTCCCGTCCGGTCCGCGCACAGGGCGAAGTCGAAACCGGGCAGCGCCGCTCCGTGGGGACCGAACACCTCGGTGACGATGCCGACGGCGAGCATGCCGACGCCGTGAGGGACATACGCGGCGACGGTCTTGAAAGGCGGCATGGGCGCAGTGTGGCACACGGTTGGCACAAATCATGCGATGAGTGGCTGCAGTGCCAATCGTGAATCGTGGTCGCGTACAGAAGGATTGAGGCCATGACAGACGCACCGCTCGGCCGCAGCGCCGCATACAAGGTTCTGACCACCGGTTACGTGGGCTCCACCGGCCCCGGGGTCGCCGCCACGGTCTCCTACATCTCTGACGCGGGACGGCACGTGATCTTCGACCCGGGCATGGTGGCGAGCCGCGACCACATCCTGGCCCCGCTCGCGGAACTGGGGCTCGGCCCCGACGACATCACCGATGTGGTGCTCAGCCACCACCATCCGGACAACACCATGAACGTGGGCCTCTTCGGTCGCGCCCGGGTGCACGACCACAAGGTGGAATACCTGGACGACCACTGGACGAACCGGGACGCGGAGGGGTATGAACTCACCCCGTCGCTGCGGCTGATCCGCACCCCGGGCCACAGCCTCGAGGACATCACACTGCTGGCGGGCACGGACTCGGGCGTGGTGGCCTTCGCCGGCGACCTGTGGTGGCATGCGAACGGCCCGGCGGACGACCCGGTAGCCCCGGACCGCGAGGTACTGCGCGCCTCCCGGTTGCGGGTGCTGGCCGCGGCGGACCTGATCGTGCCGGGTCACGGCGGCCCGTTCAAGGCCGACTACACCACCCCGCGCTGACCGTCCTGTCCACAGCACTCAGGTCGATCGATCTTCCCTGCGCTGCGGCAGCGTCCACGTCGCGCGTCATGGCTTCTACCCAGGTCATCGACCGCAGGGGTGACCGATGCGCGGTCCCCAGGGCGGTCACGACGGCGAAGGCCAGCACGACCGTGCGGGCCGGGTGCGCGGTGAACAGCGATCGGCGCGCCTGCGCGGAACGTCCTGCCACCGGCTGCCTTCCTCCTGTACGTCCAGTCCGTCAAGGATGGATTGGTATGGGCTTCGTACGGAGCCCGTCAAAGCCCGCGCTGGCCGTCACCCCATCCCGCAGTGGCTCGCAGGGAACACCGTCTATGGACGGTGTCGGCGGGTGGGTGGCTTTCAGGGACGCGTGAGGCGTCAGCGGGTCACCGGCCGTGCGCTTCCTGTCTCCGGTTGCCCCCAGAGGCCTGCGGGGTGTGCTGGTGGGTTTGTTGCGGCGGGCTGTTGCCGCGATGTGAGGGAGGTGGGTGTCGATCGGTCACTGTTGGTTGCCGTTCCGCCAGTTGTGGTCGTCGAACGCGTGCACGGTTTGCGGTCGTGGGAGTGTGAGAGTTGTTCAGTTGTGAGGCGGACAGGGGGTGGGGCGTGGCTGTGGGGAGTGGTGAGATACCCGAGCTGACCCGGGCACACCGCATTCTGATCGGCGTGGTCGTGGCCGGGGCTGTGGTCATCGCCGGGATCGGCTTTGCGGGTTGGGTTGCGGCTGTTCGTGAGCTGGCCGTGCAGAAGGGCTTCGGGAATTTCGCCTATGTCTTCGGCCACTTCTCCGCCGTCGCCGTCGCCGTCGCCGTCGCCGTCGCCGTCGCCGTCGCCGTCGCCGTCGCGACGTAGCGGCGCGGCTGGTTCGTCGGGAGGGGAAGGACCTTGTTGGTGCGGGTGTGGATGGTCTGCCACTTCGACAGGTCGACGCAGTCCTCGATCGTCGCGGTCGGCAGCTTCGCGACCGCGTCGAGCGACGTTACCTTCGCGTCGTGTCCGAGCTCGCCCCGGATCACGGTGCTCTGTTCCTTCATGTGGGCCAGATCTGAACGGAACTTCGACAGCGCGTCGATGCTTGCGTAGTTCTCCAGGTCGGTGCCCTTGACAACGGCCTTCCCGTTCGAAGTTACTCATCGGTCACCCGGTCTGTCCAGAGCCCGAGTCTGTGATCCAGCGCCCTTCGGCGGAGTCGTGCACGTACGCCGGCCTCCCCCTGGTCCCGCTCGTGCGGAACGGCTTCCCGCCGTCCGTGATCCGCACCGTCCCCGTACGGCCCCCGGCGCTCCACTCCAGCTCCAGGTACCAGCGGCAGTCGCAGCCCGCCGTCCGCGCGGAGACCAGCAGCTCCTCGGGGTCGGAGGAGGTGACCTTGTACGGGAAGGAGACGGCCGGGATCTTCCGGACCTTTGCGCCGGAGGCGTCAAGGCCGTCGACGGGCCTCGCGAGCGGGCGCGGCCGGTCGAGGTCCACGGCGAAGTGGCGCGGGGTGACGGCGCCGCCACAGCCGTTGTCCATCCGGTACGCGTTCCACGGCAGCGGCGCGGCGCGGTCGACCACGCGCACGTGCAGGGCATGGAGGACGACGGCGTCGGACGGCGACCGGCCCTGGACCGTGATCCGCACCAGCGCCTCCCCGCCGTGCACGGCACCATGCGTCCCGGCCCACGCCCCGGAGTCGGCCGCGACCGGCGGCGGGGCGACCGCGCGGGGGGCCCGGTCCACGAGGTAGGTGTGCCCGCAGCCGCCCTCCCAGAGCTGGGAACCGATGCTCCAGGTGAAGGGGAGGGGGGCCGCGGTCCGCCCCGGAGCGGTGGAAGCGGGAGCGGGGGTGGAAGC
>NZ_JARGEF010000009.1:0-35934 GCF_033794725.1 Streptomyces sp. ID05-39B
GGTCGAGCGTGGCCGCGGTTACGTCTCCGCCGTGCAGAACAAGCAGATCGGTCAGGAGATCGGGCGCATCCCGGTCGACTCGATCTACTCGCCGGTCCTGAAGGTCACGTACAAGGTCGAGGCGACGCGTGTCGAGCAGCGCACCGACTTCGACAAGCTGATCGTCGACGTGGAGACCAAGCAGTCGATGCGTCCGCGTGACGCCATGGCGTCGGCGGGTAAGACCCTGGTCGAGCTGTTCGGTCTCGCCCGCGAGCTGAACATCGACGCCGAGGGCATCGACATGGGCCCGTCCCCCACGGACGCAGCCCTCGCCGCTGACCTGGTTCTGCCGATCGAGGACCTGGAGCTCACCGTCCGGTCGTACAACTGTCTCAAGCGTGAGGGTGTCCACTCCGTGGGCGAGCTGGTCGCCCGCTCCGAGGCGGACCTGCTCGACATCCGCAACTTCGGTGCGAAGTCGATCGACGAGGTCAAGGCGAAGCTGGCCGGCATGGGCCTCGGCCTCAAGGACAGCCCGCCCGGATTCGACCCCACGGCCGTTGCCGACGCCCTCGGCGCCGACGACGACGCGGACGCGGGTTTCGTCGAGACCGAGCAGTACTAGCAGTACTGCGGTACCAGCAGCGGCACCAGTGGCGGCCGAGCAGCACTGAGCGCTGTGCTGCGCCGGTCGTGGAGCGCTTCGGGTACGGGGACAGGAGAACCTCTCCTGTCCCCGGCCCGCTCGCCCGCTCGCTCGCGCCATCCGGCGGGCGAGGTGTCGCCGGATGGTGCATGTTCCGAGGCGATCCGAGGCGACGCCCGGCGTCGTCACTGTGACGCACCGCCCTGTCGGCCTCGGCCTCGGCAACGCACCGCCCTGTCGGCCTCGGCACAGGGCTCACTTCGCGGGGGCCGACCGAAAGACTGTTCGCGGGCACCGTTTAGCATCTGCGTGATGAGCAGCCGTCCGCAGAACAGTCGCCGCGGCGCGTGGCGTGGCACGCGGACCGCGCTGCTCCGGCCTGCCCTCGGCGTGCTGCTCACCACCTTGATGATGTGCCTGGGTTCGGTGGCCCACGTCGGCACCGAGCGCGCCGCCGACGCCGTGCCCGTATCGGCGCCGGCCGCCGCGGAGGCCGGGACGGACCAGCGCGTGGGGCACCGTGCGGCGGCGGTGGTGGCGCGGTCGGACGACTGTCCTCCCCGTGACGAGTGCTGCGGTCAGGCCGATCCCGGGGTGCGCGCGGTGCTTCCCGCCTCCGTCGCGCCTCTGCCCGCGGTCCTGCCCCGGCTGCCGGCCAGCCGTTGCGGCTCGGACACCGGCGTCCGTGCCCTGGTGCTTCCGTCCTCCGGGGGCCCTCCCGATCTCCACGTCCTCCAGGTTCAGCGGTCCTGACAGGGATGCGCGCGCGATCCGCGCGTACCGGCATCCCTTTTCAGCCCTGCACCCACCGCCGTACGGCGGGGACGAGGACAGCACAGTCATGAGCAAGACCAGCAAGAGGACGGCCGCCGCGGCCCGACGGACCAAGATCGAGGAGGCTCGCCGCGCCGAGCGGGCGCGCGAACGCCGCAGCCGCATCCTCACCGTCACGATCAGTACGGTCATCCTCGCCGGGCTCGTCGGCTGGGGCGCCTACGCCATCAACGACGCCAACGAGAAGGAAGCCCGGCAGGCCGCCGCCGCGGAAAAGCCGGTGAGCGGTGAGAAGTCCTGGGACGCCGGGAAGCTCGGGCGCAACCACGTCGAGGCCGCCGTCACCTACCCGATGAATCCGCCGGTCGGCGGTGACCACCACCAGGCGTGGATGACCTGCGAAGGCACCGTCTACACGAAGGCCGTCCCGGACGAGAACGCCGTCCACTCGCTGGAGCACGGCGCGGTCTGGGTGACGTACAACGACAAGGCCGTCGCCGCCGACGTCGAGAAGCTCGCCGGGAAGGTCTCCAAGACTCCCTACACGCTGATGAGCCCGAACCCGGACCAGTCCGGGCCGATCATGCTCAGTGCCTGGGGCCACCAGCTCGGCGTGGACACCGCGGCCGACCCCCGGATCGATCAGTTCATCACCAAGTACGTCCAGGGCGCACAGACGCCTGAGCCCGGCGCCGCCTGTTCCGGCGGTCTGACCGTGTGACGGACGGTCACTGGCGGAGGAGCCGGGCCCGGCTCCTCCGCCAGTGACCGTGAAGCGGCCGGACACCGTTCAGCAGTGTCGCCGGCCGGTGCGGTGAAGGCCGTGGAGCGCCGGCCGGCGCGGTGGGCCGTACAGGCCGTCCAGGCCGCCGCGCAGCCGAGATCCGGCGCACGGGGAGGTCCACGGCAGCGCGGGCATCCCTGTGGGCTGTCGATCCGCTGAGGAGCGTCGCGACACCTCAGGCGCGGGATTTCCTGGGCCGACCCAGACTTCCGGCATACCCCCTAGGGGTATATAGTCGTTCTCGTCGGGAGGGGCGGACCGAGCTCCTCCGCAAGCGACCCACGCATCGACAGCCGAGGGAAGTAGCCATGACCGACCTGAAGAACTCCGGCGTCACCGACGTGCAGGCCTCCGGCTCCTGCTGCTCCGCCGACGGCTCCTGTCACTCCGGCGCCGCGTCCGACAGTCAGGGCGGCGCGGTCACCACCGTCTACCGGGTGTCCGGCATGACCTGCGGGCACTGCGAGGGCGCGGTCTCCCAGGAGATCTCCGCGCTGGACGGCGTCATCGCGGTCACGGCCGTCGCCAAGACCGGTGAGGTGACCGCCACCTCCACCGCCCCGCTCGACGAGGAGGCCGTCCGGGCCGCCGTCGAGGAGGCGGGTTACGAGCTCGTCGGCACCGCGTGAGCCCGTCCGGGGCCGGGCGGCCCCGGACCACGCGCATTCCTCCCCGCCGGGGCGCGCCGCTCCGCTGATACGGACGCCGTACGTCCCGGCCTTCCCCAGGAGAATCTCCATGACCAGCACGGCTCCCGAGAAGACACTTCCCGACAGGGCCCCCGCGCCCGTCTCCGAGGTCGAGCTCTCCATCGGCGGGATGACCTGCGCCTCCTGCGCGGCCCGCATCGAGAAGAGGCTCAACCGGATCGACGGCGTGACGGCGACCGTCAACTACGCCACCGAGAAGGCGAAGATCTCCTACCCGGACGGGATCGGGGTCGCCGACCTCATCACCACTGTCGAGAAGACCGGCTATACGGCCGCGGAGCCGCCCCCGCCCACTCCCCCGGGCGACGACGGCGGCGTACCGAGCGCCGTGCCCGCCGCGGATCAGGAGTTGCTCACCCTGCGGCAGCGCCTGCTGGTGTCGCTGGCGCTCTCGGTGCCCGTGGTGCTGATGGCGATGGTGCCGGCCCTCCAGTTCGACAACTGGCAGTGGCTGTCGCTGACGCTGGCCGCTCCGGTCGTGATCTGGGGTGCGTTCCCCTTCCACCGGGCCGCCTGGACGAACGCCCGGCACGGCGCGGCGACCATGGACACGCTGGTGTCGATCGGCACGCTCGCCGCCCTCGGCTGGTCGCTGTGGGCCCTGTTCCTCGGAGACGCCGGCATGCCGGGCATGCGGCACGGCTTCGAGTTCACCATCTCCCGTTCGGACGGCTCCTCCTCCATCTATCTGGAGGCCGCGGCCGGTGTGACCACGTTCATCCTCGCCGGGCGCTACCTGGAGGCGCGGTCCAAGCGCAAGGCGGGTGCGGCACTGCGGGCGTTGCTGGAGCTGGGCGCGAAGGAGGTCGCGGTACTGCGCGGCGGCGTGGAAGTACTCATTCCTGTCGCCCAGTTGGCGGTCGGTGACCGCTTCGTCGTACGCCCCGGCGAGAAGATCGCGACCGACGGGACCGTCGTCGAGGGTGCCTCCGCGGTCGACGCCGCCCTGCTGACCGGCGAGTCCGTACCGGTGGACGTGGGCGTCGGTGACGCGGTGACCGGGGCGACGGTCAACGCCGGTGGCCGGCTCGTCGTCGAGGCCACCCGGATCGGCGCCGACACTCAACTCGCCCGGATGGCGAGGCTCGTCGAGGACGCCCAGAACGGCAAGGCGGACGTGCAGCGCCTCGCCGACCGGATCTCCGGCGTCTTCGTCCCCGCCGTCCTGGTGATCACCGCCGCCACGCTCGGCGCCTGGCTCGGCCTCACGGGTGACACGACCGCCGCCTTCACCGCCGCCGTCGCCGTCCTGATCATCGCCTGCCCGTGCGCGCTCGGCCTCGCGACACCGACCGCCCTCATGGTCGGCACCGGCCGCGGCGCCCAGCTCGGCATCCTGATCAAGGGCCCCGAGGTCCTGGAGTCCACCCGCCGTGTCGACACGATCGTCCTGGACAAGACCGGCACCGTCACCACCGGCCGGATGCGGCTCCAGGACGTCTTCACCGCGCCGGGTGTGGACGAGGGCGAGCTGCTGCGCCTCGCGGGCGCGTTGGAACACGCCTCCGAGCACCCGATCGCCCAGGCCATCGCGGCGGGCGCCGAGACGGGCGTCCCCCCGTTCGAGCGAAGCCGGGAGCGGGGGAGGGCGGGCAGCCTGCCGGTACCCGAGAGCTTCGAGAACGTCGCCGGTCTCGGTGTCCAGGGCGTCGTCGAGGGCCACGCGGTGCTCGTCGGCCGCGAGCAGCTCCTCCAGGACTGGGTCATCGCACTGCCGCGTGAGCTGGCCGAGGCCAAGGCCGCCGCGGAGGCCGAGGGGCGTACGGCGGTCGCCGTGGCCTGGGACGGCGAGGCGCGCGGGGTCCTGACCGTCGCCGACGCGGTCAAGGAGACCAGTGCCGAGGCGGTGGCCGAGCTGCGCGCGCTCGGGCTGAAGCCGGTCCTGCTGACCGGCGACAACCGGCTCGTCGCCGAGTCGGTCGCGCGGGCCGTCGGCATCGACGAGGTCATCGCCGAGGTGCTGCCGCAGGACAAGGTCGACGTCGTCAAGCGGCTCCAGGCGGAGGGCCGTACGGTCGCCATGGTCGGCGACGGTGTCAACGACGCCGCCGCCCTCGCCACCGCCGACCTGGGTCTGGCCATGGGCACCGGGACGGACGCGGCGATCGAGGCGGGCGACCTGACCCTCGTACGCGGTGATCTGCGGGTGGCGGCGGACGCGATCCGGCTCTCCCGCAGGACCCTCGCCACCATCAAGGGCAACCTGTTCTGGGCGTTCGGCTACAACATCGCCGCCCTGCCGCTGGCCGCCTTCGGCATGCTCAACCCGATGATCGCCGGTGCCGCGATGGCCTTCTCCTCGGTCTTCGTCGTCACCAACAGCCTGCGCCTGCGCTCCTTCAAGTAGCCCGGCCCCATCGCTCAGCGCCGCCCGGTCGCCGTCCGAGAGGACGGCGGCCGGGCAGGGCCGGTACGAGCCCCTCCCGTGAACCCGCAAGCCCGTCCGCCGCACATCGAGCACCACAACGGCGCGATCACCATGGCCCAGGGCGAGCGGAAGAACGGTGAGTATGCCGGCGCCGTGAAGATGGCGGGCGCCATCGTCGAAGGACGGTCGGCCGAGGTCAAGCAGCTCCAGAGCATCCTCGGCCGGCTCTGAGTCGGCGGGCGCGGGCCGGACTACCGGGCCCGCGCCACCTGCACCGACGGCCTGATGCCCAGCGACGCCATGACCTCACGGCCTCACGGCCTCACGGCCTCACGAGGTGCCCTGGTCGTCGAGCGGGAAGTACTGCCTCGGCTTGACGCCCACCAGCCGGTGGAACGTCGTCGTGAAGGAGCTGGCCATGGCGTAGCCGCCGGTCACGCGGTAGTCACCCTCGTCGTCGGTAGTGGCCCCCGTCGTCGGCGTCCGTCCGCGAGTGGCCGCATACCGGCCTCCACACCTTGAGGCATACCCCTGGGGGGTATACAGTCGTGAGTGTGGGGCTCGGGGAGACGGGTCACACGGGAAGGGAATGGGGATGACGGTCATGGACCACACCGCACACCAGACGGAGACCGGGCACGACCACGCGACCCACGAGGATCACCACGGCCCGGCGGGTAAGGGGACGCCCACGGGGGCATCGTGGGGTACGGCGGTCAGGGCGACCCTGCACTGCCTCACCGGCTGCGCCATCGGCGAGATCCTCGGCATGGTCATCGGCACGGCCCTGATGTGGGGCAACGTGCCCACCATGATCCTGGCGATCACGCTGGCGTTCCTCTTCGGCTACTCGTTCACCCTGTTCGCGGTCATCCGGGCCGGCCTCGGCTTCAAGAGCGCGGTCGCGGTCGCGTTCGCCGCGGACACGGTGTCCATCGCCGTGATGGAGATCGTCGACAACGGCATCATCGCCCTGGTCCCCGGCGCGATGGACGCCCACCTGTCCGACGCGCTGTTCTGGTCGGCCCTGCTGGGCGGCTTCGTGGTCGCGTTCCTGGTCACGACGCCGGTCAACAAGTGGATGATCGGCCGCGGCAAGGGCCACGCCGTCGTCCACGCCCACCACTGACGATCAGGCGGAACCGTCCGCAGCGTGTGCGGGCGCCCCGAGTCGATCGGGGCACCCGCACACGTTCCGGTGCCCGCGCGGCCCCAGTGGCACGGGACGGGAAAGCGAGGCGCGCCGCCGAGGCAGGGGTTCAGCCCTCCCCGCCGAGAACTTCCATGCCGGGAACGCCCATTCGCAGGTTCCAGCGTCCGACGCGGCCGGTGAGCCGCACCGCGGACAGCGGCGGGACGTCCACACGCCAGAACGACGACAACGGCGCGTCCAGCGCACGCAGTACCGCGGCCCGCGCCACCGCCTGTTCCACCACGGCCAGCACCCGGCCCGAGTCCGGCGGCAGCACATCCAGCCAGGCGGCGACCCGGCCGCAGGCCTCCGCCACGGACTCGCCGCCGTGGGGTGCGGCCGCCGGATCCGTCATCCAGGCGCCCAGCCCGGCACCGTCCAAGGCCGCGACCTCGTCGAGTGTCCGGCCGCGCCAGTCGCCCAGGTCAAGGTCGCGCAGCGAGGGTTCGACGACGGGGTCGTCCCAGCCCAGGGCCTGTGCCGTCCGCCGGCAGCGCTCCGACGGCGCCGTACGGCAGGAGGCCCCCTCGGGCAGGGCTCCGGCGACGCTCGCCGCGACTGCTCGCGCTCGGCGCAAGGCCCGCTCGTCGAGGTGGACGTCGCCGAAGCGCACGTCGCCCTCCGCGGGGGCGGCGGCGCACAGCAGGGTGAGCCGGACGGTCATGACAGTCCCTTCGCCGGATGCGGCCGGTGGGCGGTTCATCGTAGGTGGCGTACGCCATGTTGGCCGATGCCCTCGGGACCCCTACCATCAGGGGCGACAAGGACGACGGCGCCACGGAAGCCGGTGCAAGCCCGGCACGGTCGCGCCACTGTGTGCCGTCCCCTCCCCGGAGGTGACGGTGAGTCAGACCCAACGCCGTCGTCGCGTGCTCCACACGATGCGGGACGCGATGTTCCCGAGGAGGTCTCGCCATGGCGCAGTCCACTGCCGCCCCCACCCCCACCACCCAGACCCTCACCCCGCTGCCGTTGCGGGCGATCGCCCCCTGGGCCGTTTTCGTCGGCATCCTGATGCTCGTCCTGCTGTACTTCGTCGGCGCCGAGCAGGGCGTCACGTCGCTGGTCTCCGGTGAGGGCGTGCACGAGTGGGTGCACGACGCCCGCCACCTCCTCGGCTTCCCCTGCCACTAGACGGGGCGGCCCTTCCATGAACTCCGTAACCGTACGCACCCTGTTGGTGCGTGGCATGCTCGCCGGCCTGGGTGCCGGCGTGCTCGCCTTCGTCTTCGCCTACTTCGTCGGAGAGGGCTCCGTGGACGCGGCCATCGCGTTCGAGGAGTCCGGCGCCCATGAGCACGGCGAGGAACTGGTCAGCAGGTCCGTCCAGTCGACGGCCGGCCTCGCCACGGGCGTGCTCGTGTTCGGTGTCGCCATCGGCGGCATCGCGGCGCTCGCGTTCTGCTTCGCGCTGGGCCGCATCGGCCGGTTCGGCGCGCGGGCGACCGCCGCGCTGACCGCGCTCGCCGGGTTCCTGCTCGTCTACCTGGTGCCGATCCTGAAGTACCCGGCGAACCCGCCGGCCGTCGGCGACCCGGACACCCTCGGCAAGCGCACCAGCCTGTTCGTGCTGATGATCGCCCTGAGCGTGCTGCTGGGCACGGCCGCAGTCCTGCTGGGCCGCAGGCTCGCCCCGGCCTGGGGCAACTGGAACGCCTCCATCACCGCCGGCGCCGCGTTCGTGGCGGTGGTCGGGGTCGCGATGGCGGTCCTGCCGCGGGGGGACGCCATTCCCCGGGGCTTCCCCGCCGCCGACCTGTGGGAGTTCCGCCTGGCCTCGATCGGTATCCAGGCCGTGCTGTGGTCCGCCTTCGGGCTCCTGTTCGGCTACCTGGCCGAACGAGTCCTCGAACCGAGAGCCGTACGCGGCCGGGTCGCCACGCTGGCGGCCTGAACGACGACCCGCGCGGCGGGGGCTGTCCGGGGGCGCGCCCGGCAGCCCCCGCCGCGCGTGTTGCCCGCCCGGTCCGGCAACCGCCCTCGGTGACACGGCCGGGCGCCCGCCCACCGGCCCCGCTGCTGCATCCGGGTGGATCCGGTGACGCGGTGGAACCGGGGGCGGGGACGGCGGAGTCCCTCCCGGCAGCCTCTGCACACCATGCAGGAGAGGAATCCGTCCATGGCCCACATCACCACGACGTACAGCCGGCCCTCCTGGGCGAGTGAGGACTACCCGCTCGCACCGCCGGACCCCGCCCAGCGTTTCGAGCTGACGCTCGACCCCCGCGACGTGCGCCGCCTGGAACTGCACGCGGCTCTCACCACCGCCGGCATCGCGCCGATGCCCGGCGACCGTGAGGCCATCGAGCAGCTCAGCGGACTCCCGCAGGGCGTCCAGTCGGCGCTGCACCGCTGGCTCACGCACGCCCTGACCTGAGCCCCGCGCCCCGCGGTCCGGCGGCCCCCCTCGATGCGAGGGGGGCCGCCGGTGTCAGTTGGCCAGGTGTGCGACGGCGGCCGTACCAGCGGTCGGTACCGGCTGGTGGGGCAGGAGCGGTTTGCGGATCAGGAGCAGCGCCGCGTCGTCGTGCAGGCGGCCGCCCACATGGGCCAGCAGGTCGGCGTGGAGCGCGGTGAGCGTGCTCGCCGGCTCGTCGGTCAGGGTGCGCGCCAGCCCGTCGTGGAGGGGGTAGAACTCGCGGTTGCGGTCGCGGGCCTCGGTGACGCCGTCGGTGTAGAGCAGCAGTTGGTCGCCGTCGGTGAACGGCAGCACATGGAGGTCGGGGGTCTGGTCGGTGAGGGCGCGAAGTCCGAGCGGCGGGGCCGGATGCGGGGGATCCACCGGGACGACGTCTCCGCTCGCGCCGACCAGCAGCGGGGGCGCGTGTCCGCAGTTCACCACCTCCAGGTGTCCGGGGCGCGGGTATCCGGCGACCACGGCGGTGACGAAGTCGTCGTGGCCGAGGTTGCGCGCCAGACTGCGTTCGATCCGGCCGACGACGGCCAGGAGGTCGGGTTCGTCGTGGGCCGCCTCCCGGAAGACGCCGAGCACCAGCGCGGCGGTGCCCACGGCGGGCAGCCCCTTGCCGCGCACATCGCCGACGATCAGCCGGACGCCGTACGGGGTGGACACCAGGGCGTAGAGATCGCCGCCGATGCGGGCCTCGGCCGCGGCGGCGCTGTAGCGGACGGCCACCTGGAACGGGCCGACCGTCGGCGGCACCGGCACCAGCAGCGCGTGCTGGGCGGTCTCCGCGACGGAACGCACGGCGGCGAGGACCCGTTCCCGGCGTCCGCGCAGCACGCTGGCCAGGCCGCTCGCCAGCGTGACGGCCACCAGGACGGACAGCGCGGCGGCCAGCTCACGGCCCGGAACACCGTGCCGCATGCCGTGGACGACGCCCAATGCCGCGGCGAGCAGTCCGACGCACAGGACCCCACGCGGACCGTTGGTGGTGGCGGCCAGCGCCGGTCCGGCCGCGAGCAGCGGCAGCCAGATCGCCCCGGCCCCGCCGGCCAGGTCCACGGCCAGCACGACGACGGTCACGAGCAGGACGGGCAGTACGGCCGTCCCGGCGGCCGACCGCGCGGCGGCCCGCCTGACCGCGCAAGCCCAGGGAGAATCCATCCGGTTCCTGAAGCGCCGCACGCTCCGGCGGCCGTCACGACGGTCTCGGGCCTCACTCATGGTGTGTCCGCAGTCCTCATCTGTGCACGGGGGATCGCCCCTGAAACGCCTGTTTCATCCAGGAATACGGGTTCGATCGAAGTGCCACAAGGAGCGGCTTTTCAGATAGTGAGCGACAGGCCCCTGGTCACGCGGTCCGCGGTCGGGATGAGCCGCTCCCGGATCTCCCGCAGCCGGGGCATCCGGTCCACCGGCAGCGACACCCCGATGGAGCCGAGCGTGTCGCCGCTGTAGACCGGCACGGCGACGCAGACCGTGCCGAGGGCGTACTCCTCCATGTCGGTGACGGCCGGCGCCATCGGCGCGGAGTCGAGGCGTCGCAGCAGCTCGGGAGAACTGGTGATCGTGCGCGGGGTGAGGTCGGAGAGGTGGTGGCGGGAGAGGTACTCCCGGCGTGCCGCGTCGTCCAGCTCGCGCAGGACGGACTTGCCGAGCGCGGTGGCGTGGCCGGCGTCCTCGAATCCCACCCAGAGGTCGACGCGCGGTGTGCGGGGGCCGTCGACGATCTGGGCGACCCGGATCTCGCCCTCCTCGTAGAAGGTGAGGTAGGCGGCGGTCGCCAGTTCGTCCCGCAGCGCGGCGAGCGTGGGACGGACCCGGCTGAGCAGGGCCTGACCGCGGCCCGTCGAGCGCAGAGTCTGGATCTTGTCCCCCATCACGAAGCCGCCGTCCTCCAGCTTGCGGACGTATCCGTCGTGGACGAGGGTCCGCAGCAGGTGGTAGGCGGTGGCCAGGGGCAGGCCCGTCTCTCGGGCCAGCTGCTTCGCCGGGGCACCGTTGTCGTGCGCGCCGACCGCCTCCAGCAGGCGGAAGGCCCGCTGTACGGACGTGATCAGCGTGGGGGCGCCCTGCGTACCCATGCGTACAGCCTGCGTCAGGCGCCCCGAACGGGCAAGACGGGTGAGGGGCGTGCCCGTTTGGGGGCACCCGGTCCGCATGAACGACACCGACGCCACCAACGCTGAGCGCGATCCGTACGGCACGGGCGCGGGACGGGCCTCCGCGTCCCCGGAGCGCCGCACCGTGGAGCGGCTGGTCCCGGCCTGGCTCGCGGAGACCGAGCGGCACGATCCGGCCGCGGCCCACGAGGCCCGCACCGGGTGGGAACGGGGTTCCCTGTCGGGCCGTGCCGCCCAGGATCTCGCCACCTGGGTCACCGCCAGGGTCACCGACACCGGCTTCAACGAGGACGAGGGGCCGCGCGTCGACGGGGCGGTCCGGATCACCCCGGCCGACAAGGTCGCCGTGCACCGCTGGCTGGCGGCGCACGGACACAGCATCTGAGGCCGGTCTCTCAGGGGCGCCCGGTGTCGGTGACCTCCGGCCGGGTACTCGGAGATCTCGCCGTCAGAGTTTTTCGGACCGGCCCGGCGGGCGTGCCGGGCGACGGACGTCCAGGAAAGGGGGCAGCAACATGACGCAGCACGCGGACGACGACGCTCTCGAGCAGGCCGCGGGCGTCGCGGAACTGCGGCTGGCGACGGGGGACCCGGATCTCGGACCGCCGGACGACGTGCCCGCGGAAGATCTGCCGCTGGACCGCAACCAGGCGATCCTCCAGGCCACCAAGCAGGTGGGTTCGATCCTGAAGCGCAAGGGGCATCTGTTCGCCCTCGCGGGCAGCGTCGCCGTCTACGCCCACGGCGGTACCCAGAACCTGCAGCACGACGTCGACTTCGCCATCCGTCCCGAGGACGCGGAGTCCGTCGCCGAGACGCTGCGGGAGGCGGGGCTCGTGGTGTACGAGCCGCCGGAGGACTGGCTGCTGAAGGCGGCCTGCCTCGGCCAGCAGGTCGACCTCATCTTCGAGCTGGCCCATCAGCCGGTCACCGCGGAACTGCTGGAGCGGGCGGAGAGGCTCTCCGTCGACTCGGTCTTCATGCCGGTCCTGTCGCCGACCGATCTGGTGCACAGCCTGATCGCCGCGTTCTCCGAGCACCACTGCGACTTCGGGGCGGTCCTGCCGATCGCCCGCACGCTGCGCGAGAAGGTCGACTGGGACCGTGTGCGCCGCGCCTGCGGCGACGAGCCGATGCCGGACGCGTTCTTCTACTTCCTGGAACGGCTGGACGTCATCGCGCCGAGGCCGAAGGAGGACCGGTGATGAGTCCCTTCGCTCAGCCCGCGAGCGGCGGCGGCACAGACCGGCCCACGGGGGACGCCGGGCATGCCGGGGACGCCGGGGACGCCGGGAACATCGAGTACCGCGTCGCCCATCTGCACGACCGGCTCGCGGCCGAGGAACTGGCCGAGCTGGGTGTGCGCGCCGAGGTGCGGGCCGGGTCGGTCGTGGTGACCGGCACGGTGCCGTCGGCGGAGTGCCGGGAGACGCTGCTGTGGACCGTCCACGAGGAGCTGGCCGGGCTCGCCGTGCACACCGACGTCCAGGTGGCGGAGACCGCCTCCCCCGACCACGCGGAGGACCTGCCATGATCCGTGTCGCCGCCGTCGGGGACATCCACATGGGCCCCGACAGCCAGGGCCTGCTGCGGCCCGCCTTCGAGACCCTCGACGAGTGCGCCGACCTGCTGCTGCTCGCGGGTGACCTGACCCGGCACGGCACGCCGGAGGAGGCACGGGTGGTGGCCCGGGAGGTGCGCGGGCTGCCGGTGCCGGTGGTCGCGGTCCTCGGCAACCACGACCATCACGACGAGCAGCCCGAGAAGGTCACCGACATCCTCCAGGAGGCCGGCGTCACGGTCCTGGAGGGCGAGGGGACCGTCGTGGAGTGCGCGGGGACGCGCGTCGGCATCGCGGGCACCAAGGGCTTCTGCGGCGGGTTCGTCGGCCGCAGCGCAGGGGAGTTCGGGGAACCGCTGATGAAGGAGTTCGTCCGCTACACCCGGCGCAGCGCGGACGCGCTGCACGGCGCGCTGGAGGATCTCGGCCGCGGCGGCTGCGACCTGCGGATCGCGCTCACGCACTTCTCCCCCGTCGCCGACACCCTCGCCGGTGAGCCGCCGGAGATCTATCCGTTCCTCGGCAGCTATCTGCTGGCCGAGGCGATCGACACGGCGGGCGCCGACCTGTCCGTCCACGGGCACGCCCACATGGGCACCGAGCACGGGATGACGGCCGGCGGGGTCCGGGTGCGCAACGTGGCCCAGCCGGTGATCCGCAGGGCCTTCAACGTGTACCAGTTGCACGCGGCCTGACCTGGGGCTCGCCCCAGGGTCCCGGTCCTCGCCGCTCATCCGGCCCAAACCCGTGACGGCCTCGTTTCGGATGCGCCGGGAGCATCCGGTTGCGCGCGGCCCGTCCCGAAGCAGGTGCCGGTTCGGACTCGCGCCGTGGCGCTGCCACGTTCAGGTGGTGATCCCCGCGGATCGCCGCACCGGCCCCCCGCTCGCCCGTATCCAGGGCACATGGACAATCTCCACGGCTCAGACGAACCCCGCTCCCTGTCCCGCAGACACTTCACCGCGACCGCCACCGCGGGTACGGCCGGCGCGGCGCTCCTCGCCGCGGCCCCCGGCGCGACGGCCGCACCGGCGGCCTTACCGCAGGCCCGGCCGAGGTCCACCGCCGACTGGGCCACCTGCCTGGCCGTCGCACGGGCTCTGCTGGTGGTCGACGAACAGGACAGGCCGCTCGTCCCCGGCTACCAGAAGATCCTCGGCGGCGGCCTGCCCCGCGCGGGGACGAAGACCGCGAAGAAGGTGCTCGTCGTCGGCGCGGGACCCGCCGGACTGGTGGCCGCCTGGCTGCTGAAGCGGGCCGGGCACCAGGTCACGCTCGTGGAGGCCAACGGCAACCGCGTCGGCGGCCGGGTGAAGACCTTCCGCACCGGCGGTCATGAGAAGGCGCCCCAGGCGTTCGCCGACGCCCGCCAGTACGCGGAGGCGGGCGCCATGCGGATCCCCGGCAGCCATCCGCTGGTGATGAGCCTGATCGCCCAGCTCGACGTGGAGCGGCGCCCGTTCCACCTGGTGGACGTCGACGGCCAGGGCAAGCCCGTCAACAACGCCTGGCTGCACGTGAACGGCGTCCGAATGCGCCGCTCCGAGTACGCGAAGTCGCCGCGCCGGATCAACCGGTCGTTCGGAGTGCCGCGCACGTACTGGGACACGCCCTCCTCGGCGATCCTGCGCGCAGCCCTCGACCCGGTCCGCGACGAGTTCAGCACGGTCGGTCCCAACGGCAAGCGCGTCGACAAACCGATGCCGGAGCGGGTTCGGGGCTGGGCGCGGGTCGTGCAGCGGTTCGGCGACTGGTCGATGTACCGCTTCCTGACCGAGGAGGCCGGCCTCGACGAGCGCACCATCGACCTGGTCGGCACCCTGGAGAACCTCACCTCACGGCTGCCGCTCTCCTTCATCCACAGCTTCATCAGCGCCTCGCTGATCAGCCCGGACACCGCGTTCTGGGAGCTGGTGGGCGGTACCGCGAAACTGCCGGACGCGCTGCTGCGGGAGGTGTCCGACGTGCTGCGCCTCGACCGGCGCGCCACCCGCATCGAGTACTGGTCGCCCGACCGGACCGGCACCGACGGCACCCGGCACGTCCGGGCGGACGGCCCGCACGTATGGATCGACACCGTGTCCGAGGGCCGCGACGGCACGGTGGTGCGCGAGCAGTTCACCGGTGACGTCGCGATCGTCACCGTGCCGTTCTCGGGGCTGCGCCAGGTGCAGGTCAGCCCGCTGATGTCGTACAAGAAGCGGCGGGCCGTCGCCGAGTTGCACTACGACAGCGCGACCAAGGTGCTGCTGGAGTTCGGCCGGCGCTGGTGGGAGTTCACGGAGGCCGACTGGAAGCGGGAGCTGGACGCCGTTCGGGCGGGGCTGTACGAGGAGTACCGGGCGGGGAAGGCGCCGGCCGACGGGAGTCTGCTCGGAGCACATCCGTCCGTGCCGCCGGGGCACATCACGGCGGGGCAGCGGGTGCACCACGCCGCCAACCGGTGGGTGGGCCGGGACCAGCCGGAGGCGGCACACATCGTCGGCGGGGGTTCCGTCTCCGACAACTCCAACCGCTTCATGATCAACCCGTCCCACCCGGTCGAGGGCAGCCGGGGCGGTGTCGTCCTCGCCTCCTACAGCTGGGCCGACGACGCCTCCCGCTGGGACTCCCTCGACGACGACGCCCGCTATCCGCACGCCCTGCGGGGCCTCCAGCAGGTCTACGGCCGCCGGATCGAGGTCTTCTACACAGGCGCGGGCCGCACCCAGAGCTGGCTGCGGGATCCGTACGCCTACGGGGAGGCGTCCGTCCTGCTCCCCGGCCAGCACACGGAACTGCTGACCGCGATCCGCTCCCCGGAGGGTCCGCTGCACTTCGCGGGTGATCACACCTCGGTCAAGCCGTCCTGGATCGAGGGGGCGTTGGAGTCCGCGGTGCGGGCGGCGCTGGAGGTGCACGGGAGGTGAGGCCGGCCCCTTTCGAGGGGCGGGGCCGGCCTGTAGCTGCTCGTGAGGTGCCGGCCTCTGGCTGCTCCTGCGGGGTCAGCCCGTGGCGCGGACCGCCGTGCGGATCAGGCCCGCGACCTCCTTCGGCCGGGACACCGCGACGGCGTGCGAGGCGCCCTCGATCTCGACGATCGTCGCGCCGGCACGCTTGGCGCCGAAGCGCTCGACCTCGGGGTTGATGGCGTTGTCCGCGCCGGCGATCAGAGCCCAGGCCGACTTGGTCCTCCAGCCGGCCGCGGTGGCGGTCTCCTCGAACGCGGCGGCGGCCCACGGGCGCTGGGCGGCGGCGAGGATCAGCCGGGCGTGCAGCGGTTCGTCGAGGGGGTCTTCGTCGAGGGGGTCAAGGGGCGGTGGCCCGGCGCAGCGCGGGCAGGATCTGTGCGGTCCGGCCGCAGAGCAGGGCGGCGTCGGCCGCCAGGCGGGCCGTCTCCAGGAGTTCGCGGCCGGCGGCCGTGAACCGGACGTGCTCGCGCGCGCGGCGGCCGCGATGCCCATCGCGACCGGGCCGCGCCACTCCCCTGGCGAGTCGCCCTCGGTCAGCAGCCGGTAGCCGCCGGCGTCGCGCAGCAGCAGGCGGCCCTCCGCGCGGGCGGGGAGGCCGGGTTCCAGCAGCCGCCGCAGTGAACCCACGTGGCGGCGGACCACGTTGACGGCGCTGCGGGGCGGGTCGGTCCCCCACAGGGTGTCGACGATCTCGTCCATGCTGACCGGCTGGCCCGCCCTGACCAGCAGCAGCGCCAGGAAGGCCCGCTCCTGCGGTGCGCCCGGCTCCAGCTCGGTGTCCCCGCGGCGCACTCTCACGGGCCCCAGGACCGCGAACCGCACGGACTCCGGCGACACGTCCTCCCCCTCCGGTGTCACTCCCCAGAGGTCGACCCTACGTCACGGCTTGGGTTACCGAGAGTTAGCCCGTGCCCGTCCCGCGTGGATCAGGCCGACCGCGCACGGGCCAGGGCGGCCGTCAGCGCCTGGTGGATCTCGTCGGGGAGCCAGCGGCAGTGGGCGCCCTGCACCACGTACTCGGCAACCTCGCGCAGCTTGGTGTTGGTGTGCTGGGAGATCTCCAGCAGAACCTCCCAGCCCTGCTCGGGGCGGACCCGGCCCACGGCGACGACCACCCCGATCGCCTGGTCGACCACGGCGTGGGAGGCGACGGCCTGCCGCAGCTGGGCCACCTCCTCCCGTAGGGCGGCGACACGCGCCTCGACGTCCTCCTCCGCGGCCATCCTCCACTCCACTTCTCTCTGCTCGCCTTCCCCTCGCCGAGGGCCGGCGAGGCCGCGGGCCCCGCCGGTGTCACGGTGCCCCTGCCGCGCGCCGGCCGACCGCCATGACGCCACCCGCCGGGTGAGCCGCCGGTCGCCGTCCCTGAGGTCCCAAACCCTCATGGCCCGCGGCTGGCTTCCCTTCCCGGCCGGGCCCCTGACGGAGAGATCGCCGGGCGTCCCTCATGCCATACGGCGTTGGTCCTCCTCGCTCCAGGCGCGGGTGTCCCGGGGCGGCACGTACGGCTCCTCGTCCGGCGGCAGTCCGCCCGCGACGGCCCGCTGACGGGCCAGCTCCGCGTCGAACTCCAGGCCGAGCAGGATGGCGATGTTGCTGATCCACAGCCACACCAGGAACACGATGACGCCGGCGAGCGTGCCGTAGGTCTTGTTGTACGAGGCGAAGTTGGCCACGTAGAAGGCGAAGCCGGCCGAGGCGATCAGCCAGATCAGCAGGGCCAGCACACTGCCCGGGGTGATCCACCGGAAGCCACGGCCCTTCACGTTCGGGGTCGCCCAGTACAGCAGCGCGATCATGATGGTGACCAGCACGACCAGCACCGGCCACTTGGCGATGGACCACACCGTCAGGGCGGTGTCGCCGATGCCGAGCGCCGTCCCGGCCCGGCGGGCGAGGTCACCGGTGAACACCACGATCAGCGCGCTGATCACGGCCAGTACCAGCAGCAGCACCGTCACGCCGACGCGGACCGGCAGCACCTTCCACACGGGACGGCCCTCCGGTACGTCGTACACGGCGTTCGCGCTGCGGATGAAGGCGGCGACATAGCCGGAGGCCGACCACACGGCCAGCACGATACCGACGAGGGCCATGACCGAGCCGATCCCGCCGCGGCCCTGAAGCTGGGTGACCGCGTCGGAGAGAATGTCCCGGGCTGACCCCGGGGCGAGTTTCTGGATGTTCTCCAGGACCTCGTCGGTCGCCGACTTGCCGGCGATGCCGAGCAGTGACACCAGGACCAGCAGGGCGGGGAACAGCGCCAGCACCCCGTAGTAGGTCAGTGCGGCGGCGCGGTCGGTGAGTTCGTCGTCCTTGAACTCCTTGACCGTGCCTTTCAGCACCGCCATCCAGGAACGTTTGGGCAGCCGGCTCGGTCCGTCCGGTTCCCGGCGCTCCATCTGCTCGTCCGGTCGGGTTCTCGATGTCCGTGCCATAGCGACGGAGTAACCCCGGTGGGCCGTTCCATGCGTTCTTCGGAGACCTGGGCCACAGCCGGTACAGGTTCGCGGCGGCTCGGGGTAACAGTGCCTCCGTGTGTGTTTCGTGCGCGGTCCCCGGGTGGGCCACCGCCCCGCGCGCCGGCTCCCCGCTCCGGGAGGTGCCGGTGCGTCGGCTGACGCGCCCCGCCGGTCAGGCCGTACGGCTGCCGGAATCCGGGATCCCGTCGTGGGCCCGGCCCGCCGCCGCGTCGCAGAACGCGTCGAGCCCTTCCAGCAGCGCGACCCGTTTACTCGCGGGCATCCCGACCAGCACCGCCCGCAGCTCCGCCTCCCGGCGCTCCCGGAGGTCGGCGAGGAAGGCCCGGCCCCGGCCGCTGAGGCGCAGCCGCAGCTCACGCCGGTCGGAGGGGTTCACCACCCGCTCCACGAACCCGGCCGCCTGGAGCCGGTCGCACAGCCGGCTCGTCGACGGCGGGGTGGAGGCCAGGGACTCGGCGAGGGTCCGCAGGTTGATGCCCTCCTGGTGCTCCAGGACGAACAGCACGCGCAGCTGGGAGGCGGACGCGGGAGCCGTCGAGGCCCTTCCCCACAGCACTTCCAGCAGTTCCGCGGCCGTCGCGGTCACCCGTGCGACCTCGTCGGTGTCCGGGCGATGGCGGAAGGCAGTCACGGTCACACTCTCGCAGGCACTGGGACGACCGCCAGCGTACTAGCGGCTCCCCCGGCCGCTCGCGGCGCGTACGTCGTCGCGCCGTTCCGACACCGCGCCGCACCCGCTGACGGCGACGGCGAGCACGAGGGTGACCGCCGTGCCGCGCACCCGTCCGGCCATCCGCCACCTCCCCCTCCGCGGCCACGTCCACGTCCGTGACCTGCCCCGGCATTACACAGCACGGGTGCACCCCCGGCCGGATTCCACGCCCGGGATTCGTCCTGTCGGTGCAGGGGCGGCGTACGGGGCGTCACCTGCCCTCTGTCATTCTGGCGCCGTGCAGCAGCCCGCCTCCGTGACGCCCGACGCCCCCGACCCCGTCGGGATGCCGCTGCTGACCCAGCAGTGGCTCGACCTGTGCTTCGTCCACTGGGCGGTGGCGCCGGAGTCGGTGGCGGGGCTCCTGCCGACGGGCACGGTTCCCGACGTGCACGAGGGGTCGACGTACGTCGGTCTGGTCGCCTTCCGGATGCACCGGGTGGGCTGGCTGCGGCTGCCGGGGGTGCCGTATCTCGGGTCGTTCCCGGAGACCAACGTGCGGCTGTACTCGGTGGACGGGCACGGGCGGCGCGGGGTGGTGTTCCGGTCGATGGACGCGGCGCGGCTGATCCCGGTGGTGATGGGGCGCGTCGGCTTCCGGCTGCCGTATCTGTGGTCGCGGATGCGGGTGCGCGCGGACGGCGACACCGTCGCCTACACGAGTGCGCGCCGGTGGCCAGGGCCGCACGGTGCGTCGAGCCGGATCGTGGTGCGCCGGGGTGAGCGCATCGAGGAGCCCACGGAACTGGAGCACTTCCTCACCGCGCGCTGGGGGATGCACAACGCGTTCTTCGGCGGCGCCGCCTATCTGCCCAACGACCATCCGCGCTGGCCCCTGCACCGGGCGGAGCTGCTCGTGTGCGAGGAGGATCTGGTCGCCGCGGCCGGACTGCCGGCGCCGCAGGGGGCGCCGGTCAGTGTCCTGTACTCGCCGGGCGTGCCGGTGCGCCTGGGCCGCCCGGCCCGCCCGGCGGGAATCCCGACCCCCTGACGCCCGTCAGGGACGCGTCGCCGCCCCCAGACGTGCCGTCGTCTCCATCAGCGAGACGGTGAAGGGGTGCCGAGGCTCCGTCAGTATCCGCTCCGCCAGGCCCTGTTCGACCAGTTCGCCCGCTTCCAGTACGGCGATGCGGTGGGCGAGGCGCGCGGTGTCCAGGTCGTGGGTGATGAGGACGAGGGCGAGGTCGTCACCTTCGTTCAGGAGGCCGGCCAGGAGGTCGAGGATGCCGCGCCGGGTGACCGTGTCGAGGCCGGAGGTGATCTCGTCGCAGATCAGGACGCGGGGCCGGGCGAGCAGGGCGCGGGCGAGGGCGGCCCGCTGGCGTTCGCCGCCCGAGAGGGCGCCGGGCGGGCGGTGGGCGAGCTCCTCCGGCAGGCCGAGCCGGGCCAGGGTCGCCAACGCCTCCTGGCTCGCGGTGTGTTCGTCGGTGCCGCGCAGCCGGACGGCCGTGCGGGCGACCTGGGCGAGGACGGGACGGAACTCGTCGAAGGCGGCGCGGGCGTCCTGGAACACGTACTGCACGGCGGCGAGCCGGTCCCGGTGGCGGCGTCGCAGGCTGCGCGGGAGGGCCGTCCCGTCGAGGAGGATCTCGCCGGTGTGGTCGCGGTGGAGTCCGGCCAGGCAGCGGGCGAGGGTGGTCTTGCCGCTGCCCGAGCGGCCGACGACGGCGAGGCACTCGCCGGCGCCCAGGGTGAGGCGCGGGGCGCGCAGCACGGTGGTGGTGCCGTGCACGGCGGTCAGGTCGCGGACGGTCAGCACGGGCCGGGCCGCGTCGGCACCGGTGTCCTGGGGCGGGTCGGCCCGGTGTTCGTCGAGGAGCCGGCGGGTCCATTCGTGCCGGGGTGCGCGCCACAGCCGCTGGGCCGGTCCTGACTCCACTACCCGGCCCGCGCGCATCACGAGAACCTCGTCGGCGAGGGCGCGCACCACGTCCAGGTCGTGGCTGAGCAGGACGACGGCGATGCCCTGCCCCGCGACCGCCGCCAGCTGCTCGACGATCCGGCTCTTGGTCAACGCGTCCTGGCCGGTGGTGGGTTCGTCGGCGACGACGACACGGGCGCCGAGCAGCAGGGCCTGGGCGAGGACGACCCGCTGCTGCTGGCCACCGGAGAGCTGGTGCGGGTAGCGGTGCAACAGCGCCTCTCCGTCGGCGAGTTGGGCGTCGCGCAGTGCGCGAAGGACCAGTTCGCGGGCGGCCGTACGGCGTTCGGGGCGCGCCAGGTGACGTACCTGGGGGCGGGCGATGTCGTGGAGGAGGGCGCTGACGCGGCGGGCCGGGTTGAGGACGGCGGCGGGGTGCTGGGGCACGTATCCGACCGGCCCGTCGCCGGGGCGGCGTACCTCCCCCGTGACGCGGGCGCCGGGCGGGTACTCGCCCAGCAGTGCGAGGCCGGTCGTGGTCTTGCCGCTGCCGGAGGCCCCGACCAGGGCGGTCACCCGGCCGGGCGGCACCCGCAGGTTCACCCCGTCGACGACGGCCCGTCCGTCGATCTCGACGCGCAGCTCGCGGATCTCCGCGACGAGGGCGCTCTCGCCGGTCCTCGGCGCCGGCTGTCGGCTCACGGTCGTCGTCCCTTCCGTCGCGGGGTCTTCTCCAGGGCTGCGTCGAAGAGAAGGTTCGTGCCCGTGGTCAGGGCCACGATCAGCAGGGCGGGCACCACGACCGCCCAGGGCTGGACGAACAGTCCGGTGCGGTTGCGGTCGACCATGACCGCCCAGTCGGCGGCGTCCGGCGCCACGCCCACGCCGAGGAAGGCGGCCGTGGACACCAGATAGAGCACGCCGGTCAGCCGGACCCCGGCGTCGGCGGCGAGGGTGCGCAGGGTGGCCCGGCCGACGTAGCCCACGGCGACGCGCCACCAGGTCTCGCCCTGCATGCGCAGCGCCTCGACCGCCGGACGGGCGGCGGCCTCGCCCGCGGCCGCCCGCACGATCCGGGCCGCGTCGGGCACGTTCACCAGCGCGACGAGCAGGGCGAGCCCGGCCGCGCCCGGCGAGAACACGGACGCCACGAGCAGGATGAGCAGCAGGGACGGTACGGCGAGCAGCACGTCCAGCGGCCGCATCAGCAGCTCCTCCAGACGCCGTACGTGGGTGAGCGCCGCGGTCAGTCCCACGGGCAGCGCGACCAGGTAGGCCAGGGCGGTCGCGGCGAGGGCGGTCAGCACGACCGTACGGCCGCCGAGCAGGACCTGCCGCCGGACGTCCCGGCCGACGAAGTCGGTGCCGAGCAGCGGGTGGCCGTCGCCGAGGGCGAAGGACAGGGAGCGGGGGCCGGGTTCACCGGCGAACAGGGGGCCCAGGAGGGCGAGTCCGAGCGGGACGGCGACGACCGTGAGGCCGAGGGCGAAGCGGCTGCGGGTCACGCGGCCACCTCCGCGCGGGGTGTCAGCCGGTGCGCGACCAGGTCCGCGCCCAGGTTGAGGACGACGGTCAGCACCCCGAAGACGACGGCCAGCCCCTGCACGACCGGTACGTCCCGTTCGGCGACGGCGTTGAGCAGGACCGTGCCGAGGCCCGGGATGACGAACAGCGCCTCGACGACGATGACCCCGCACAGCAGCCAGTCGGCGGTGCGGGCCAGCTGCTGGACGGCCGGGGCGAGGGCGTTGGGCAGGGCGTGGGCGTAGCGGACGCGGTCGCCGGGGACACCGCAGCGGCGGGCGTGGACGGCGTAGGGCGCGGCGAGGGCGTCGACCATGCCGGCCCGGACCAGGCGGGACAGCGAGCAGACCGGCCGGGAGAGCAGGACCAGCACGGGCAGGACCAGGGCGGCCGGGTGGGCGAGCAGGTCGGTGCCGTAGCCGACGGCGGTCGGCGGCAGCCAGGCCAGTTCGAGCGCGACGACCGTCACCAGCAGGACCCCGAGGGCGAACTCGGGGACGGCGTACACCGCCAGGGTGACGGAGCTGACCAGCCGGTCCACGAGCCGTCCCTCGTGGCGGGCGGCGAGGACGCCCAGGCCGAGGCCGAGCGGGACGAGCAGCGCCAGGGTGAGGGAGGCCAGCAACAGGGTCGGCCCGAAGCCGTCGCCGAGGTACTGGGACACCGGGCGGCCAGAGGTCAGGGAGGTCCCGAAGTCGCCGTGCGTCAGACCCGCGGCCCAGTCCGCGAGCCGCTCGCAGGCGGGCCGGTCGAGGTCCATCGCCTCACGGATGGCGGCGATGCGCGCCGGGTCGGGCTGGTCGCCGGCCAGGGCGACGGCCGCGTCGCCCGGCAGCGCCTCGGTGAGCGCGAAGACCAGCAGCACGACGGCCACGGTCTGCGCGGCGCCGAGAAGCAGCCGCCGGGCGACGAACGAGGGCAGGCCGCTCGCCCTCAGGCTCTTGGTCACGCCAGCCAGACCTTGTCGAAGCGGGCCCAGTCGAGCGTGTTGGCGGGCGCCTTCGTCTCGACGCCCTTCACCGCACGGGCCGTTCCGATGATCCAGTCGGCGAACCCCCAGATCAGGAAGCCGCCCTCGGCGTACAGGCGGCGCTGCATGCGCTCGTAGACGGCGGCCCGTCCGGCCTTGTCGCGGGTGGCCTGCGCCTGCTGGTAGAGGGCGTCGAAGTCCTTGTGCCGCCACTTGGTGGCGTTGGTGGTGGAGTCGGTGAGCAGGCGCTGCGAGATGTGCGCCTCGATGGGCATGGCGCCGGAGCGGTAGCAGCACAGGGTGCCGCTGTCGAGGATGTCCTTCCAGTAGGAGTCCTTGCTGCCCACCTTCACGTCGACGGTGACGCCGGCCTTGGCTGCCTGGTCGCGGAAGATGCCGGCGGCCTCGGTGAATCCGGCGGCGACGGCCGAGGTGTCCAGGGTGACCTTCAGTTTCTCGGCGCTGGCCTGCTTCAGCAGCGCACGGGCCCTGTCCAGGTCCTGGGCGCGCTGCGGGAGGCCGTCGGCGTAGTACTCGTACCCCTTGCCGAACAGGTCGTTGCCGACGACGCCCGCGCCGGACAGGGCGCCGTCGACGAGTTCCTGACGGTCGGCGATGAGGAAGAACGCCTCGCGCACCCGCTTGTCGTCGAAGGGGGCGCGGTCGGTCTTCATGCAGAAGGCCTGCATGGCGCTGCCCCGCAGCCGCACGATCTCGATCTGCCCCTTGCCCTCGTGGGCGCGGGCGGTCGTCGGGGCGAGTTCGTGGGCGTACTCGATCTGGCCGCCGAGGAGGGCGTTGACGCGGGCCGACTCCTCGTTGACGACGACGAGTTCCAGCTCGTCGAGGTGCGGGGCGCCGTCCCAGTAGGCGTCATTGCGGCGGAAGACGGCCGAGCGGCCCGGCGCGAAGGAGACGAACCGGAAGGGCCCGGAGCCGATCGGCTTCCTGTCGAAGTCGGTGGCGCCCTCGGGGACGACGTAGGCGCCGAACGCGGCCAGCACGTTGGGGAATTCGGCCGTCGGCCGCTTGAGCACGAACTCGATGATCCGGTCGCCGGTGGCGCGGCTCGCGTCGAGGTCGATGGGCTCCAGCGACGCCTTCGCGCGGTACGCCTGCTTCGGGTCGGCGATACGGCGGTAGCTGTACAGGACGTCCTTGGCGGTGACCGGCCTGCCGTCGTGGAAGGTGGCCTGGCGCAGGGTGACCTTCCAGCGGGCGAGGGTCTTGTCGGGCTCCCACGATGCGGCGAGTCGGGGCTGCGCGGAGAGGTCGGCGCCGAAGTCGGCGAGCTTGTCGTAGAGGGCCTTGGCGCGGGCGGCGTCGGCGAACAGGTTGGCCAGATGCGGGTCGAGGGTCTCGCTCGCGCCGCCGCCGGCGAACGCGGCGCGCAGCCGCCCGCCCTTTGCGGGCTTGCCGTCGCCGCCGGCCGGGTCGTCGCCGGTGCCGCTGCCGCAGCCGACGAGGGCGAGGGCGGCGGCCCCGGTGCCGGCGGCGAGGAAGCCGCGTCGGCGCAGGCCGGAGAAACGTTCGTCATGCATGGCTGTTCCTTGGGGTGGAGTCGGCAGGAGTGCGGGTGGGTCAGGGGGTGGCGGTCAGGCGGGCCACGAGGTGCAGGCGGTCCCCGTGGGCCGTGACACCGGGCGCATCGCCTTCCCGCCATGGGGGTTGGGTGCGCGGGCCGGGGCCGTCGTGGAGTTCGAGGACCTCGAAGCCGTGCCCGGCGAGGAAGTGCCGCAGCTCCTGGGGGAACAACAGCCGCCAGGCGGAGTGCTGCTCGACCGGTGGCGTGCCGTCGTCGGCGGTCCATACGCGGATGCGGCGCAGGAGTTGGGCGCCGTGGTCGACGTACAGGTTCGTGGCCGAGCGGTAGTTGACGTTCCGCCAGGTGAAGAAGTCGACCTTCGGGGTGTCCAGGAGGTCCGTCCGGCCCAGGAGATGGGCGCCGTTACGCATCTCCGCGACCAGCAGTCCGCCGGGCGTGAGGCCGTGGCGGCAGGAGGCGAGGAAGCCGTCGAGCTGGTCGTTGGTGTGGCAGTACAGCAGGGAGCTGTCGAGGCAGACCATCGCGTCGAAGGCGGCCCGGCCGAGGTCGAAGCCGTGCAGGTCGGCCCGGAGGTAGACGGGTCCCCGGTGGTGGGCGCGGGCGTGGCCGAGCATCGCCTCGGAGAGGTCGGCGCCGGTCACCGTGCGGCCCGCGCGGTGCAGGTGGGCGGCGTCGCGGCCGGTGCCGCAGCCGATGTCGAGGACGCGCGGACCGGCGTCGTGTCGGCGCAGGCGGTCCTCGGCCCAGCGTCCGGCGAGCCGCTCGGGGTCGGGGAACCGGGCCTCGTAGAGGGCGGGGTTGTCGGTGAGGAGGTTGCCTCCGGCGTGGACGGTCATGCGTTGCTCCTCTCGTCGGCGGAGGCGGTCGGGGCGGTCGGGGCCGTTGAGGCCGCCGAGGTGGCGGACGCTCCCGAGGCGGCCTGGGCCGACGGGCCCGTCAGGTCGGGCGGGCCGGCGGCCAGGTCGGCCCCGCGGCGTGCGGGCAGCGCCCCCCGCCGGTGCAGCCAGGCCACCCCGGCCGCCGACGCGGGCCCGAACACGGCGCAGCACAGCCACGGCATCCACTGGGCGCCGGTTCTCTCGCCCGTGTCCATGGCCCAGCCGACGACCGTGTTGCCGATGGCGGCGGCGACGCCGGAGACGACGTAGAAGATCCCGAAGTAGGTGCCGGTCAGCTCGGGGCGGCCGAAGCCGGGGAGCAGTTCCATGACGAACGGCGAGGCGATCATGATGCCGAGATGCAGCAGCAGGGCGCCGAGCAGCACGGGCACGGCGATCAGCCATCCCTCGGACGACGATCCGGCGACCACCGCCGGGGGCAGGAACGCCAGGCCCATCAGCGTGAGTCCGGCGGCGATCCAACGGGCCCGGTGGCCGCGGGACTTCAGGGCCCGGGTGATGCGCAGCTGGAACGCCAGGCTGGCCAGCGTGCCGACGAGGAAGACGAGGCCTGCCGCGCCGTCCCAGCCGGTGGCCCGCCGGGCGCCGTCGGGCAGCAGCAGGTAGAGCTGGTTCTCCAGGGTGAACATGCCGACCATGGCGAGGGCGAAGCCGAGGAAGGCCCGGTTGCCGGCCACCTCACGCCAGTCCGCGAGGACGCTCGCCTCGCTGGGCGGCACCTCGCGGGCGGGCAGCACGAGCGCCTGCGCCACGGTGAGGACGGCGAAGATGCCGGCGGCGGTCAGCGCGGAGGCGCGGAAGTCGACGAGGAGGAGGGCGCTGCCCAGCAGCGGGCCGATCAGGGCGCCGGTGGTGGCGAACACGTTGAACAGGGCGAAGGCCTCCGCCTTGCGCTCCCCCGCCTCCTGGGAGAGGTAGGTGCGCACGGCCGGGTTGAACAGGGCGCCCGCCAGGCCGCTCAGCACCGACGCGGCGAGCAGCACCGGCAGCCCGTCGCCCAGCGCGAACAAGGCGAATCCGACCGTCCGCAGGGCGCACCCGGCGATGATCACGCCCCGGGCGCCGAGCCGGTCGGCCGCGGAGCCACCGATGAGGAACAGGCCCTGCTGGCTGAGGTTGCGCACGCCGAGGACGATGCCGACGACGGCCGCCGACATGCCCAGGTTCTCGCCGAGGTGGACGGCGAGGTAGGGGATGAGGAGGTAGAACCCGGTGTTGACGCCGAGCTGGTTGACGAGCAGCAGCCGTACGGCGACCGGGAAACCGCGTATCTCATGCCAGGTCCGCATGCGTCACCCCCAGTCCCGGACGGTCGCTCGCGCGGACGAAGCCGTCGGCGCCGCCGATGCCGCTCCACGGGTCGTCGGCGAGGAGCAGGTGTCCGTCGAGGTCGGTCCAGCGGGCGCGGTCGGCGAGGTGGACGGCGGGCGCGAGGCCGAGGCTGCTGGCGGTGAGGCAGCCCAGCATCAGCGCGGTGCCGCTGCCCTCGATGGCCTCGGCGATGCGCAGGGCCGCGTGGACGCCGCCGCACTTGGCGAGCTTGACGTTGACGCCGTGCACCCGTCCGGCGAGGCGGCGGGCGTCGTCGAGGCCGACGGCGTCCTCGTCGGCGATGACAGGCAGCGGTGACCGTTCGGCGAGGGCGGCCAGTGTCGCCGGGTCGCCGGGCGCGAGGGGCTGTTCGACGGCCTCGACGCCGAGTTCGGCGTAGCGGGGCAGGAGCTTCTCGGCCTGGCGGAGCGTCCAGGCCCCGTTGGGGTCGAGGAGCAGCCGTACGCCGGGGGCCGCGTCGCGCACGACGCGGACGCGTTCCACGTCGTCCTCGGGGTCGGGGCTGCCCGCCTTCACCTTGAGGACCTGGAAGCCGCTCGCGGCGAGCCGGCGGGCCTCGGCCGCCGCATGGGTGAGCGAGGCGATGCCGAGGGTGCGGGCGGTGGCGGCCACGGGAGGCGCGGGCGCGCCGAGGAGCCGGTGGACGGGGGCGTTCGCCCGCTTGCCCACGAGGTCGAGGAGCGCGGCCTCGACGGCGGCGGTCACGGCCGGCGGCGTGAGGGGTTCGTCCTCGCGCAGGGCTTGCAGGGCGCTCTCCGGGTCGGCGAAGCGGCCCAGGTCGACGGCGGCGAGGAGGCGCTGCAGGGTGGCGGTGTCGAGGCCGTAGTACACGCTGGTGACGGCCTCGCCGTGGCCGCGCAGTCCGTCGTGCTCGACGGTCAGCCACACGGCGTCGCGGGCGGCCATGGTGGAGCGGGAGATGCGCAGCGGCTCGGCGAGCGTGAGGCGCACGGTGCGCAGGCGGGCCTTCACCGGTTCCCCTCCCCGCCGCGGAGGGCGCCGAGCGGGTCGGCGACGCGGGTGCAGCGCGCCCAGCCGGTCGCCTCGGCGGTGTGCGGGTGCGGTATCTCCACGGGCCGGGTGGCCGCGGTGGCGGGGTCGACGCCGTGCGCGGCGGTGAAGTCCTCGTCGTAGACGGTGCCGAGGTAGCGGTGCGGGCCGTCGGGGAAGACGGTCGCGACGACCGCGCCGGGGTGGATCCGGGCCGCCCAGGCGGAGACGCGGGCGACCGCGCCAGTGCTCCAGCCGCCCGTGACGAAGCTGCCACGGGCGAGTCTGCGGCAGCTGTCGACGGCCTCGGCGGGGCCGATCCAGTGGACCTCGTCGAAGGCGTCGTAGGCGACGTTACGCGGGTGGATGCTGCTGCCGAGGCCGCGCATCAGGCGGGGGCGGGCGGGCTGGCCGAAGATGGTGGAGCCGGTGGCGTCGACGCCGATCAGCCGCAGCGCGGGCCAGTGGCGGCGCAGCGGTCCGACGACGCCGGCACTGTGGCCGCCGGTGCCGACGCTGCACACCAGGATGTCCAGGTGGTCGAGCTGGGTGGCGAGTTCGGCGGCGAGGGAGGCGTAACCGGCGGTGTTGTCGGGGTTGTTGTACTGGTCGGGCCAGTAGGCGCCGGGCAGTTCGGCGAGGAGTTCACGCAGCCGGGCGAGGCGGGCGGCCTGCCAGCCGCCCTGGAGCGCGGGCCGGTCGGCGATCTCCAGGCGGACGCCGTGGGCGCGCAGCAACTGCCGCATCGACGGTTCCAGTTCACGGTCGCCGACCAGCACGACGGGATGACCGAGGGCCTGCCCGGCGAAGGCGAGGCCGATGCCGAGGGTGCCGGAGGTGGACTCCACCACGGGGGCGCCGGGCCGTAGTTCGCCGCGTTCGCGGGCGCCGAGCAGCATGGACACCGCGGCCCGCGCCTTCATCCCGCCCGCCGAGAGCGCCTCCAGCTTGGCCCAGAACCCGGGGTGCGGGCCGGGCAGCTCGGCGGTGACGCGCACCACGGGCGTACGGCCGAGCAGCGCGAGGAGTTCGCGGCGCGCGCCCGGGAGGACGGCGGTCGTGGTCATCGCACGCCTCCGGGGCGGCCGTAGCGGTGGACGGTTCCTGGTCCGCCGTCGAGCCAGAAGAAGGGGTAGGGCTCGGCGCAGACGGCGCTCACCCCGTGGCCGAGGAGGCGGGGCAGGACGGCGCTGCCGGTCTGGGCGAACGCGACCAGTTGCTTGCCGTGCGTCTGGGCGTGCCGGCGCAGGGGTTCGAAGGTGCCGTTGCCGAGGGTCATGCCGGAGACGAGCAGGGCGTCGCAGCGGTCGGCTGCGGCGAGGGCGTCGGTGAGGACGGGCTCGCCCCACTCGGTGGTGCCGCCCTTGAGGTCGCTCGGCAGGTAGCGAAGTCCGCGGGAGCGCAGCGCTTCGAGGAGGGAGTTGACGACACCGACGACGAGGACGGTCGCCCCGGCGGGCAGGTCGAGCAGTTCGACGACGGCGCGGGCGCGGGCGCGGGACTTCTCCAGCGAGGACCCGGCGGGCAGCGGGACCGGGCGGGCGCCGTGCTCGGAGGTGTGCGGGGTGACATGCAGGAGGTAGGCGTCCAGGGCCGCGACCCGCACCGGCAGCAGGGGGTGCTCCAGGAGGCGGGCCACATCGGCGCCGACGCAGTCGTCGAGCGCGCTGTCCGGCAGTTCCCCGGGTTCGACGGCGCAGGAGCCGACGGCCTCGGCGAGGCGCAGACTGAGCACCTCGTTGCGGTATCCGGTGCCCCGCCCGTCGTGGCGTACGGCCTGCCGGGTGGTGAAGGCGACGGCGATCCGCCGGGTGGCCGGGTCGGGGCCGAGGGCACCGGCCCGGACGCGGTCGACGAGGTCGTCGTAGGCGTGGAAGGTCGTGGTGGTGGTCATCGGACGACCAGTCCCGCGCGCAGCCCGGACAGCAGGTCCTCGACGCGGGCGCGGGCGCCGGGGCCGCCGGTGTCGGCGGTCATGACGTGCCCCAGGTATTCGTTGTTGCTGCCCGCCGCCTTCACCGTCCGGCCGGGTTCGGCGAGTTCGACCTCCAGGACGCCGTCCGCGTCGCGTACGCCGTTCCCGTCGAGCGCCTCCAGGGTGCCGTCGCGGTCCGGGACGAGGAAGCCGATGGCGGCGCTGCGCACTCCGGTGTCGGTGCGCCGCAGGTCGGGCGCGCGGCCGAGGGCGACGTCCACGAAGGCGGCGGCGAGGTCCACGCCGGTGACGTGGCGGACGAGTTCGGTGATGCGGTTTCCGGCCGGGCGCGGGTTGACCTCGACGACGCGCGGTCCGGCCGGGGTCAGCTTGATCTCGGTGTGCGCCACGACCCCCTCGGTCAGGCCGAGGGCCTTGAGCGCGCTCAGCGCGGTCTGTTCGGCGGCCTCGGTGTCGGCGGGGGCCAGGTCGGCGGGGAACATGTGGCCGGTCTCGATGAAGGCGGGCGCCCCGCCGACGCTCTTGTCGGTCACGCCGACCACATGGACCGTGCCGGCGTGGGACACCGTCTCGACGCTCACCTCGGGCCCGTCCAGGAGTTCCTCCAGCAGCACGGCGGGCGACCTGCGCTGCCCGCGCGCGTTCACCGGGGATCCGGCCATCGCCCTTACGGCGTCGGCGAGTTGGCGTTCGTCGTCCACGCGGCGCACGTACATGCCGGCGCACAGGTCGACCGGCTTGACGACGAGCGGGTAGCCGATCTCGCTCGCCGAGCGGGCGAGGTCGGCCCACTCCTCGTGCAGGGCGAAGCGGGGGCCGGGCACGGCGGCCTCGGCGAGAACTCGGCGGGTGGCGTCCTTGCGGCAGGCGTTCCCGACCGCTTCGGGGCCGGGGCCGGGCAGTGCGAGGCGGTCGGCGATCCGGGCGACGGCCGGCAGGTAGTAGTCGCAGGAGGTGAGGACGCCGTCGAAGCGCAGTGCCGCGTGCAGCCGCTCGGCCTCGGGGAGGAGGGTGTCGATGTCGTTGGTGTCCGCCGTGATCACGTTGCGGGCGCCGAGCAGCGGGTGTGCCGTCCCCTCGGGGGCCGAGCGCAGATAGTGGTGCAGGTCGCGGGTGAGGAAGGTGAACGTGTGCCCGCCCTCCCCGATGGCCCGGGGCAACAGCCTGCTCATCGATCCGACCCAGCTCTCGACCATCAGCAGATGAGCCACAGTTCCCCTTTTTCGAGCGGCGAGTTCGGGCGCGCCAGGGCAGCCCGGCGAACCCTCGCCGGAGGGGAGGATGTCGGGCTGCGCGCACCCACACGCTATCGATAACCATTTTCATTTGCCAGCCCCTTTCGCACCTCCGTTCCGGGACACCGCATGCCGGAGGGCCGGGACGAAGCCGTCCCGGCCCTCCGCCGCGCCACCGCTTCGGTCAGCAGGTGCGGCCGGTGTAGTAGGCACCCTGGATCTCGCCGGCGGAACCGAGCCAGGTCTTGCCGGGCGCGACGCACCGCTCGTAGTCGGGCGCCCAGGCCACCTCCACCTTGACGATCACGCGCGAGCCGTCGGAGGTGCAGTGGTTGTAGTAGGCGTCGGAGCCGGTCTCGTAGAAACCGCAGGGGTCCGCGGCGGCGGAACCCGCGGTGACGGCGGTCACCGCACCCAGGGAGGCGAGAACGAGAGCGGCGGAACCGAGGGCGCCGAGCACCGAACGAGGAACACGCACAGCGGAACTCCTTCAGGAAGAATCGAGAGAAAGTCAGGAAAAAGGCCTCTGCCAGCATCACCACGCGCCCCCCGCCTGACCGCACGTCACATCTCGATTCACCCAGCGAATCGATTCATCGCTGGACCGAAGGGGTGATCCCGCCGCACGTCGGGCATGATCGGGCGAACCGGGGGATCGGTGCCCGGCACCTCTGTCAGCCGTGCATCGGCGCCCGTAGACTGACAAGTCACCGAAGTTCGGGCGCTGTTGATGGGGGAGGACAGCCATGTCCGGAGATCCGTACGGCATGCAGAACCACAGTTTTCCGATGCCACCGATGCCGTCGGCGCCGCCACCGGCCCCGCCGTCGCCGCCGGACGGCGCGCGGGCCGTCGCGGTCGCGGTGCTCAACCTCAGCGGCCTGGGGCTCGGGTACGCGCTGCTGCGCCGCTGGGTGCTCATGCTGGCATGCTGGACCGCCACCGCCGTGCTGCTCCTCGTGGCCCTGCCGGCCGACCCGGACGGCGTCCCGGTCGCGGCCCTCCTGCTGTACGCCGTGTTCCTCGCCGGGGCCGCCGCGCACGGCGCGTCCGCCGGCCTGCGCTCCCGCACGGCCGTCCTCCAGCGGGCTCCCCTCGCCCTGTTGCTGGGCCTGGTCCTGCTCGCCGTACCGGCCGGTGGCGTCGTGCTGTACGACGACGCGCGGGACGAGGCGACGGAGCAGATGCTCCTCGACCGGCTCGACGAGGCCGACAAACTGGTCACCGCGTCCGGCAAGAAGGACTTCAGCGGCGGCAAGACCGGCTACCGCGAGGCGCTGAAGGCCTACGAGGCCCTCAGATCCGACCACCCCGGCTCGCGGGCGGCCGAGCGGGTGCCGACCCGGATGAAGACCTTCTACACCACGGTCGCCGCACCCTACGAGGACGCCGACTACTGCACCGCCGTGGCGCCCCTCACCTATCTGCGCACCGTCCCCGAGGAGATGCCGTCCACGGACCTCGGGAGCCTGGAGAAGTGGCCCGACGACCGGCTGGCGACCTCCCTGTACGAGTGCGCCTCGCGCGGCCTCGCCTCCGACCAGTCCACCTGGGCGGCACAGTTCGGCGAACTGCTGACCACCTTCCCCGACTCCGACCAGGCCGCCAAGGTCCAGCCGGCCGTGGCCGCCGCCGTCACCCGCGAGGTCAAGGGCCTCTCCGGAGCCGAACCCTGCACGGCCGTCGAGCGGCTGAACGACCTCGGCTCCCGCATCGCCGACCTGCCGGGCGACGAGGCCGGCATCGAGGCCGCCCTCACCGCGGACGCCGGGCGCGCCACGAGCAGCGCCGACACGGGCACGTACACCTGCGGCGTGGACCAGTACCGGGACGGCGACTTCGAGGCCGCGCGGACGACGATGAACGAGTACGTCTCGGCGCACGCGACCGCCAAGAACGCGGCCCTCGCGAAGAAGATCGCGATCGGGGCGGAGATAGCCCAGACGCTGCCGGCCGCGGGCAAGACCCTGCCCACGACGCGCTCCGGCGGCAGCATCTCGGTCACGGTGAAGAACGACAGCCCCGACGAGGTCACCGTCCTCTACACCGGCCCGGTGACGGGCAGCCTCACCCTCAAGGGCTGCGGAAGCTGCAAGGCGTACTCCCTGTCCAGCACGCTCAACCCCTCGTTCGAGCCGTGCAGCGGCAGCAAGAACTACCCGCAGCGCACGATCAGCCTGCCTCCCGGCACCACCTACTTCGTGCACAAGTCGACGTCGGGCTCCATCTCCACCCCGGCCACGGACACCGCGAAGCTGGAGCCCGGCTACATCTACACGGAGTGCGCCTACACGACGGGGACTCTGGGTTCGGGCATCTGAGACCGACCGGCACCGCCCCCGAGGGCCGTCGCCGCCGCCGGACCGTGTCTTCACGGCTCCCCGGCGCGTGCGACGGCCCTCGCGCACGCCCGGACTCCGGCCGCCACGGCCGCCCCGGCGGCGCACGGTCAGGTGGGTGAAGCCTGAGCCGCCGTTCCTCGCGTGGGGCATGCATGAGAGTCCCGGCCGTACCGGCCGCACCGGCCGAGTCGGCGGACACGACGTGCTGGAGACACATCATGAACCAAAGAACCGACCAACCGGGCGGCGCGATCCACAGGGTCCCCGTCCTGATCGTCGGCGGCTCCCTCGTGGGCCTGTCGACCTCACTGTTCCTGGGCCGGCTGGGGGTGCGGCACACCCTGGTGGAACGCCATTCCGGAACCTCCCGCCACCCCCGCGGACGCGGCAACAACGTGCGCACGATGGAGCTGTTCCGGGTGGCCGGCATCGAGCCGGCGATCCACCGGGCCGCGGCCACCCTCGCCGACAACCACGGCATCCTCCAGGCCCGCGACCTGGTGGGCGACCCGGGTGAGTGGCTGGTCAAGGACATCGACCCGGGCGGCGGGCTGGCCCGCTTCAGCCCGAGTTCCTGGTGCCTGTGCAGCCAGAACGACCTGGAGCCGGTCCTGCTCGACCACGCCACCCAGCTGGGCGGAGACCTGCGGTACTCCACCGAACTGCTGTCGTTCGAAACCGACCCGGGCGGTGTCACCGCGCTCGTGAAGAGCCGGGAGACGGGCGAGCACACCAGGATCCGCGCCGACTACCTGGTCGCCGCCGACGGCCCCCGCAGCCCCGTCCGCGAGCAGCTCGGCATCGGCCAGAGCGGCCCCGGCGAGCTGTTCAGCAACGTCAGCATCACCTTCCGGTCCCGCCTCCTCGCCGACGTGGTGGGCGAGCGCCGGTTCATCGTCTGCTACCTCACCGACCCCGACGGCGACGGCGCGCTGCTGCCGGTGGACAACCGGGAGAACTGGGTCTTCCACGCCCCCTGGCACCCCGAACGCGGGGAGACACTGGAGGACTTCACCGACGAGCGCTGCGCGGAGCACATCCGCCGCGCGGTCGGCCGGGCCGACCTCGACATCGAGATCACCGGGCGGGCGCCCTGGCACGCCGCCCAGCGGGTGGCCCGCGGCTACCGCTCGGGACGCGTCCTGCTGGCGGGCGACTCCGCGCACGAGATGTCCCCCACCGGGGCCTTCGGCTCCAACACCGGCATCCAGGACGCCCACAACCTCGCGTGGAAACTGGCGGCGGTGCTCGGCGGCTGGGCGGGGCACGCCCTGCTGGACTCCTACGACCTCGAACGCCGCCCGGTGGCGGAGGCCACCAGTGCCCGCGCCGCCGTCCGGTCGGCCGAGCACAGCCATCCCGGCTTCGCCCCGCCGGCCGGCGGGGGCGGCGGGGCGGCCGCGGCGGGGCCGCAGCGCGGCATCCTCAACGTGGCCCTCGGCTACCGCTACCCGCGGGGCGCCGTCGTCGGCACCGACCCCACCTCGCCGGTCGTCCCGGAGAAGCTCGCCCTGAACGGCGAACCCGGCACCCGGGCGCCCCACCTGTGGGTCCGCCACGAAGGCACCCGGCTGTCCACGCTCGACCTGTACGAGCGGTCCCTGGTCCTGCTGAGTGACGGCGACGCCGGAGCCCGTACCGACGGGCCGAGCGGATGGCACGAGGCCGCCGTCCGCCTCGCCGCCGAACTCTCCGTCCCCCTGGTGTCGTACCGCCTGGGAGCGGGACCGGACGCCGAGTTGGTGCCCGAGGACGGCGCCGACTGGCGGGAGCGCCACGGCACGGCGCACGGCGGCGCCGTCCTGGTGCGGCCCGACGGGTTCGTCGCCTGGCGCTCGCCGGGCCCGGTCCCGGAGGCCGAGGGCGTGCTGCGGCGCGTCCTGAGCACGGTCCTGGCGCTGAGCTGACCGGTCGTCGGATGCCGTACGGCGTCCGCGGGCCTGTGCCGGCCACCCCCCGGGGAGGCCGGCACAGGCCTTTCGGCTTTCCCCCGGCTGCCGCCCGCACTCACCCGGCTGAGCGCCTTGAGTGGTGGAAGTCGACGGGGTGACTGACGGTGGATCACGTCGGGGCCGGGTCACCTCAGCTGACGGACCGCCAGCTGCCCGGCCGACGGAAGGACCCACAGATGCGCTCAGCACGCATGATCCTGGCCACCGCGGCGGCTTCGGCCGCCCTCGCCCTCGCCGCGCCCGGCGCCTACGCGGCGGACGGTGACTGGGAGCACGACGACTCCTCCTACAGCAAGGAGCAGGACAAAGGGAGCAAGCACGACGCGCCGCGCGGCGGAATGCACACGGGTGGCGGTGCGCTGACCTCGGTCACGGCGGACGACTGGGGCACCGCGCGTGACCCGAAGCACGACCCGGAGACGTACAAGAAGGACAGCGAGCAGAGCAAGGACTCCTCCTGGACCAAGGACAGCGAGCAGAAGGAGTCCTGGAGCGGCGAGGAGAAGCCGCGCGGCGGCGTGCACACCGGCGGCGGCGCGCTGACCTCCGTCACGGCCGACGACTGGGGCACCGCGCGTGACCCGAAGCACGACCCGGAGACGTACAAGAAGGACAGCGAGCAGAGCAAGGACTCCTCCTGGACCAAGGACAGCGAGC
>NZ_JARGEF010000009.1:36033-80479 GCF_033794725.1 Streptomyces sp. ID05-39B
CAGAAGGAGTCCTGGAGCGGCGAGGAGAAGCCGCGCGGCGGCGTGCACACCGGCGGCGGCGCGCTGGACGCGCCCGCCGCGACCGCGGGCGGCCTCGCCGTCCTCGCCGTCGCCGCGACCGGCCTGTACGCCGCGCGCCGTAAGAAGTCGGCCCACGGCCTGGCCTGACCCATGCCGGGCGACATAGCAGCCGTGGCCGCCACCTGAGCTCCATGTGGCGGCCCGGCTCGCTTTCCGCCCCCCTTCCGCTGCCGTGCACCAGCTAGTGAGGTCACCTCAGATGGCTGTCCACTCCTCCGACTCCTCCACCGACGGCCGGACGCCGGACCGGCAGCCCCGCCGGGGGCTGACCATGCTGTGCGCCGGGGCGCTGCTGCTGCTGGCGGTGCGCCTGCTCGGCGACGACACCTCGCAGGCCGGCGCGCCCAGCCCGCCACCCGCCGCGCGGTCCGCCCCGCGGGCCGCCGCCCCCGCCTCGCCCGGCGCCCGGCCGGTGTCCAAGCACCTGCCTCGGTCCAGCCCCGTGCGCCTGCTCATCCCGAAGATCTCCGTCGACGCCCCCTTCACCGACCTCGCCGTCGGCGCCAACGGGCAGCTCCAGGCCCCGCCGCCGCACAACACCAACCTCGTCGGGTGGTACGCCAAGGGCGCCTCCCCCGGCGAGACGGGCACCTCGGTCATCGCCGGGCACGTCGACACCGCCACCTCCGCCGCCGTCTTCGCCGAACTGAGCCGGCTGGAGAAGGGCGACGTCTTCCGCGTGCGGCGGGCCGACGGACGCGCGCCCGTGTTCGTCGTCGACAGCGTGGAGACCTTCGACAAGGACCGCTTCCCCAGTCGGCGGGTGTACGCCGACACCGCCGACGCCCAGGTGCGGCTCATCACCTGCGCGGGGGACTACGACCGCACGGTCAAGGACTACACGGAGAACCTCGTGGTCTTCGCGCACCTCAGGTGACGCGACCTCACACGGACGAGGGGAGCAGGTCACCCGCGTAGTCCCTCCCGGTCGCGCACCGGTCTGGACCGCCACAGGATCGAGGCACGCTCACGTCGCTTCACCGCAGCCGAGGTTCCGCCTCGCTCCCCGAAGGAGATCTCCCACGATGACCACCACGTCCGCCCCCGTTTCGGAAGCGCTGACACGTCAGGTGTCGCAGCGCGTCTCCCAGTCCGTCTTCGACGGCTCCCACCTCCGGGTCGTCCTCCTGGTGGACGTCTACGACGGAGCCCAGCAGCAGTTCCTGGAGGCGTACGAGCAGCTCTGCAACCAGGTCGCCTCGGTCCCCGGACACGTCAGCGACCAGTTGTGCCAGTCGATCGAGAACCCCTCCCAGTGGCTCATCACCAGTGAGTGGGAGAGTGCCCCGCCGTTCCTCACCTGGGTCAACAGCGAGGAGCACGTCCGGATGGTGGAGCCGCTGCACAGCTGCGTGCGCGACACCCGGTCGCTGCGGTTCCACGTCGTCCGCGAGACCGGTGGCCCGGCCGCGCACGCCGAGCCCGGCGAGCGCCGGCTGCAGTCGTCGCCCCGGATCGGCGACGGCGTGATCCGTCACGCGCTCACCTTCACGGTCAAGCCGGGCAGCGAGGAGGCCGTCGCGAAGATCCTCGCCGACTACGCCTCGCCCGAACCCCGGGTCGACGACACGACCCGGCTGATCCGCACCTCCCTCTTCATGCACGGCAACCGCGTGGTGCGGGCCATCGAGGTGCGGGGCGACCTGCTCGCCGCGCTGCGGCACGTCGCCCGGCAGCCCGAGGTGCGGGCCGTCGAGGAGGCCATCAACCCCTATCTGGAGCAGGACCGGGACCTCGACGACCCCGAGTCGGCCCGCGTCTTCTTCACCCGCGCGGCGCTGCCGGCCGTCCACCACGTGACGGCGGGCGAGGCGAAGCCGGACGCCGTACGGCACGCGCTGTACTACCCGGCGCGCGACGGCGGCGGTCTGCGGCTGGCCGAACTCCTCTCCCAGCAGGACGAGAAGGCGGCGGACGACCCGCGCAGCCCGGTGCTGCGCAGCACGATCTTCCAGCGCGACGACGTCGTGGTGCGCCTGGTCGACGTACGCGGCGGCGACACCGACCCCGCTCAGGTGCTCGGTCTGGCGGACCGGGCCCGCGCCGCCGAGCTGACGTCCCTGCTGGACGCCGAAGCGCTCGGCGTGGACGCCGCCGCGCTGCGGGACGGGGCGGCCGCCCGGCTCCTCACGCTCGCCCGCATGGAACTCGTCACCGACCGCCGCTCGCCCGACGCCTGAGCCGTCCGGCAGGCGGGGCGCTCGCCCACGCCGACACAGCACACGAAACGGAGCAACGTCGTGATCACATCCCGTCCCAGAATCGTGGACCTCAGCGAGGTCGAGCCCAACACCCGGCGCGGCGGTGACCTGCGCGCCATGCTCACGCCCACCACGTCCGGCGCCACCAGCGGCTTCATGGGCGTGGCCATCGTCCAGCCGGGCGACCGCATCGGTGAGCACTACCACCCGTACTCCGAGGAGTTCGTGTACGTCGTGTGCGGGCAGCTGGAGGTCGACCTCGACGGCGAACCGCATCCGCTCCGGCCCGAACAGGGGCTGATGATCCCGATGCACATGCGGCACCGGTTCCGCAATGTGGGCAACGTGGAGGCGCGCCTCGTCTTCCACCTCGGCCCGCTGGCGCCGAGCCCGCCGCTCGGGCACGTCGACACCGAGGAGAGCGAGCCCGTGGCCGTCGCGGCGGAGTCTGCCCACGGTGGGGTCCGCACGGCCGAACGGCAGGCCCGCTCATGAGCCGCCGCCGGGTCGCGGTCACCGGCATAGGCGTCGTCGCCCCGGGTGGCATAGGCGTGCCGGCGTTCTGGGACCAGCTGTCCCACGGGCGCACCGCGACGCGGGGCATCACCTTCTTCGACCCGACGGGTCTGCGGTCGCGGATCGCGGCCGAGTGCGACTTCGACCCGGCGGCGCACGGGCTGGACACGGAGCAGGTCGCCCGGTGCGACCGGTACATCCAGTTCGCCCTGGTCGCCGGGGAGGAGGCGGTGCGGGACTCCGGTCTCGATCTCGGCCGGGAGAACCCCTGGCGGGTCGGGGTGTCGCTGGGCACCGCCGTCGGCGGAACCACCCGCCTGGAACAGGACTACGTCCTGGTCAGCCACGGCGGCCGGCGCTGGGACGTGGATCACGGGAAGGCCCAGCCGCATCTGCACCGCGCCTTCTCCCCCAGCACGCTGGCCTCCACGGTGGCGGAGCGGTTCGAGGCGCGCGGGCCGGTGCAGACGGTGTCGACGGGCTGCACCTCCGGGCTCGACGCCGTCGGGTACGCCTTCCACACCATCGAGGAGGGCCGGGCCGACGTCTGCATCGCCGGCGCCTCCGACTCGCCGATCTCCCCGATCACCATGGCCTGCTTCGACGCCATCAAGGCCACCTCCTGCAACAACGACGATCCGGCGCACGCCTCGCGTCCCTTCGACGCCAACCGTGACGGCTTCGTCATGGGCGAGGGCGGTGCGGTGCTCGTCCTGGAGGAACTGGAGCACGCCAGGGCCCGCGGTGCGCACGTCTACTGCGAGCTGGGCGGCTACGCGACCTTCGGCAACGCCTACCACATGACCGGTCTGACCAGCGAGGGCCTGGAGATGGCGCGGGCCATCGAGGACGCCCTCGACCATGCCCGGGTCGACCCCACGGCGGTCGACTACGTCAACGCGCACGGCTCGGGAACCAAGCAGAACGACCGGCACGAGACCGCCGCCGTGAAACGGACCCTGGGGCAGCACGCCTATGACACCCCCATGAGTTCCATCAAGTCGATGGTGGGCCACTCGCTGGGCGCGATCGGGGCGATAGAGGTCGTCGCCTGTGTGCTGGCCCTGGCCCACCAGGTGGTGCCGCCCACCGCGAACTACGAGACCCCGGACCCCGAGTGCGACCTGGACTACGTGCCGCGTGACGCGCGCGAACGGAAGCTGAACAGCGTGCTCTCCGTGGGCAGCGGGTTCGGCGGATTCCAGTCGGCGGTGGTCCTGAACCGGCCGAGGGAGAGGGAAAGATGACCGAACCCCATCCGAGGCGCGCCGCCGTCACCGGTATCGGTGTGGTCGCGCCCAACGGAGCCAGCACCGAGTCCTTCTGGAAGTCCACCCAGGAGGGCCTGAGCGCCCTCGGCCCGGTCACCCGCGAGGGCTGTGAGCATCTGCCGCTGCGGGTCGCGGGCGAAGTACGGGAGTTCGAGCCGTCGGCGGCGGTCGAGGAGCGTTACCTCGTCCAGACCGACCGGTTCACGCACTTCGCGCTGGCCGCGACCGACCTCGCGCTGGAGGACGCCCGTCTCGGGCAGGCCGACACGGGTGAGGCGCCGTACTCCGTGGGCGTGGTCACCGCCGCCGGATCCGGCGGCGGCGAGTTCGGCCAGCGGGAACTCCAGCGGCTGTGGGGCAAGGGCAGCCGGTTCGTCGGCCCTTACCAGTCGATCGCCTGGTTCTACGCCGCCAGCACCGGCCAGGTCTCCATCCGGCGCGGCTTCAAGGGGCCCTGCTCGGTCGTCGCCTCCGACGAGGCCGGCGGACTGGACGCCCTGGCGCACGCGGCGCGGGCGGTACGGCGCGGTACCGACGTGATCGTGGCCGGCGCGACCGAGGCGCCGCTCGCCCCCTACTCGGTGGTGTGCCAGCTCGGGTACGAGGAGCTGAGCACCTGCGACGACCCGGAGCGGGCCTACCGCCCCTTCACTGCAGGGGCCTGCGGGTTCGTCCCGGCCGAGGGCGGCGCCATGTTCGTCGTCGAGGCGGAGTCCGCGGCCCGGGAGCGCGGCGCGCGGGTGCGGGCCACGCTCGCCGGGCACGCGGCGACGTTCACCGGGGCCTCCCGCTGGGAGCTGTCCCGGGAGGGCCTCGTGGAAGCGATCCGCGCGGCCCTGGCGGACGCCGGCTGTGCGCCCGAGGAGATCGACGTGGTCTTCGCCGACGCGCTCGGTGTGCCGGAGGCGGACCGTGCCGAGGCGCTGGCCATCGCCGACGCCCTCGGCGCGCACGGCAGGCGGGTGCCGGTCACCGCGCCGAAGACCGGGATCGGGCGGGGCTACGGCGCGGCGCCGGTGCTGGACAGCGCGGCGGCGGTGCTCGCCATGGAGCACGGCCTGATCCCGCCCACCCCGCACGTCGTCGACGTCTGCCACGACCTCGACCTCGTGACCGGCCGGGCCCGCCCCGCCGAACTGCGCACGGCACTGGTGCTCAGCCGGGGCCTCATGGGGTCGAACTCGGCGCTGGTGCTGCGGCACGGCGCCACCGGCGCCTCGTGACGAGGCGCAACACCCAGCAGGACAAAGGGAACAGAGCATAAGGAGAGGTATCGCATGAGTGAACGCATCACCGTCGAGGAACTGGCCGAACTGATGAAGAAGTCCGCGGGCATCACCGTCGCCCCGGACGACCTCCAGCGGCAGTACGACATCGGGTTCGACGCGCTCGGCATCGACTCGCTCGGGCTGCTCGGCATCGTGGGCGAGCTGGAGAACCGCTACGGCACCCCGATGCCCCCGGACGCGGAGCGCAGCAAGACGCCCCGGCAGTTCCTCGACCAAGTCAACAGTGCACTTCTGGCAGGGGCGTGACATGTCCGCACACACCGAGAACGAGATCGTCATCGCCGCTCCGCTGGACCTGGTCTGGGACATGACCAACGACGTGGCGAACTGGCCGCAGTTGTTCACCGAGTACGCCTCGGCCGAGATCCTGCGGCAGGAGGGCGAGAAGACCACCTTCCGGCTCACCATGCACCCGGACGAGAACGGCAAGGTGTGGAGCTGGGTCTCCGAGCGTGAGGCGGACCGCGAGACGCTCACCGTGAAGGCCCGCCGGGTCGAGACCGGACCGTTCGCGTTCATGAACATCCGGTGGCGCTACGAGGAGGTGCCGCAGGGCACCCGGATGGTGTGGACCCAGGACTTCGCGATGAAGGCCGAGGCCCCGGTGGACGACGCCTGGATGACCGACAACATCAACCGGAACTCCAAGGTCCAGATGGCCCTGATCCGGGACCGCATCGAGCAGGCGGCCGCGGAGCACCGGCCCGTGCCGAGCCTGGCCGACTGAGCCGGACGGAGGACAGCATGACGCACCAAGCCCTGATCGTCGCCCGGATGGCCCCGGGGTCGGCCCCGGACATCGCGAAGCTGTTCGAGGAGTCGGACCGTGGGGAGCTGCCGCACCTCGTGGGCGTCTCCCGGCGCAGTCTGTTCCAGTTCGACGACGTGTACCTGCATCTCATCGAGTCCGAGCGGGACCCGGGCCCCGCCATCGCCAAGGTGGCCGGGCACCCCGAGTTCCGGGCCATCAGCGAGCGGCTGACCTCGTACGTCAGCGCGTACGACCCCGCGACCTGGCGTTCGCCGAAGGACGCGATGGCGCACTGCTTCTACCGCTGGGAGCGGGACTCCACGGACTGAGAGTCCGGTGGTCCGGGGGTGTCACGCGGGCACGGTGCAGTCGAACGCGTGCAGGTAGGGGTTGACCGGCCGGATGTCGTCGATGACCAGGCCGGCCCCGGTCAGCCGGGCCACCATGCTCTCGGTGGTGTGCTTCGCGCCGCCCACGTTGAGAAGCAGCAGCAGGTCCATCGCGGTGCTGAAGCGCATCGAGGGCGAGTCGTCGACGAGGTTCTCGATGACGACGACCCGTGCGCCGGGCCCGCCGGCCGCCATGACGTTGCCCAGGGTCCTGGCGGTGCTCTCGTCGTCCCATTCCAGGATGTTCTTGATGATGTACACATCGGCCTGGACGGGGATGGACTCGCGGCAGTCGCCGGGCACGATGCGCATCCGGTCCGCGAGCGCGCCGCCCGGACGCAGCCGCGGGTCGGCGTTCTCCACCACGCGGGGCAGGTCGAGCAGCGTCCCGTGGAGGGTGGGGTACTTCTCCAGCAGGCACGCCACCACATGGCCCTGGCCGCCGCCGATGTCGGCGACCGAGGCGCTCCCCGACAGGTCGAGGAGCTGGGCGACGTCCCGTGCCGACTGCGCGCTGGACGTGGTCATGGCACGGTTGAAGACGAGCGCGGATTCGGGCGCGTCCTCGTTGAGGTAGGTGAAGAACTCCTTGCCGTACAGGTCCTGTACGACGTTGTCGCCGGTGCGCACGGCCTCGTCGAGCTTGGGCCAGGCGTCCCAGGTCCACGGCTCGGTGCACCACAGGGTGATGTAGCGCAGGCTGTGCGGGTCGTCCTCGCGCAGCAGGCGGGACATCTCGGTGTGCGCGAAGGTTCCGTCGCCCTGTTCGGCGAAGACGCCGTAGCAGGACATGGCCCGCAACAGCCTTCGCAGGGGCCCCGGTTCGGTCTTCACCGCAGCGGCGAGGTCCTCCACGGGCATGGGGCTGTCACCGAGGGCGTCGGCGACGCCGAGGCGGGCCGTCGCGCGGAGGGCGGCGGCACAGGCCGCCCCGAACACCAGCTCCCGCAGCCGCATGGACGGCGCGGGGGCAGTTTCTGCGGTCGTCATGTGCCGCCTTTCCTGTTTCGTCGAGTTCACGGGTGGTTACGGCCGGTCAGCACAGGCCCGCGGGCCTGGACACCTGGCAGGTGTTGGCCTCGAAGGTGTTGGCCTTGCCGGTCTCCTGGTCGACGAGGTCGGCCGGGGAGTTGCCGCTGAGTTCGTTGTCACTGATCCGGTTCCGCTCGCTGGCCGTGCCGACGAAGCTCTTGAACAGCACGATGCCGCCGGACAGCGGGGACGTGCCCGCGTTGTCCCGGATGACGTTCTGGGTGATCAGGGTGTCCTCGGTGCCGGTCAGGACGATGCCGGAGCCCTGGAGGGCGTCCAGCCGCGCCGTCTTGGGGCAGGACTTGTTGTTGCGCACGATGCGGTTCTCGGCGACGGTCACCTCGCCGGCCCTGGGCTTGTTCTCGTCGCCGACGACGAACACGCCGGCGCAGTTGCCGGTGAGGTGGTTGCCGGTGACGGTGAGGTTGCGCAGCCGGCGGACGGTGACGCCGATCCGGTTGCCCTCCAGCCGGTTGCGCTCGACGAGCGTGCCGCCGGTGTCGGTGGCGCCCTGTTCGGCGGTGATGGTGTTGGCGAGGAAGAGGCCGGCGTCGCCGTTGTCGCGGGCGGTGTTGCCGCGGAACACACCGCGGACCGAGCCTTCCTGGGCGATGCCCCACACCCCGTTCTTCACCGCGGTGACATTGCGCACGGTCAGCCCGTCGGTGGCGGTGGCGTACACGCCGCTGCGGGTGAAGCCGGTGACGGTGAGGGAGGCGATGGTGACGTCCTCGACCTTGCGCTCCTTGGTCCCGACCACGCAGATGCCGTTGCCGCCCGCGGCGCAGGTGCCGGCGGCCTTGGCGGCGGCCGGTTCGATGACCACGCCCCGGCCCACGCCGCGCAGGGTCAGTCCGGGGGTGGTCACCGTGACGCTCTCCCGGTAGGTGCCGGGGGTGATCAGCACCGTGTCACCGGACTCGGCGGCGTCCACCGCCTTCTGGATCGACTGTCCCGCGTGGACCACATGGGTCATGTGACCGGCGGACGCGGGAGCGGCGCCCAGGCTCGCCCCCACGACCGCGGCGGTGCACGCGAGATACACGAAAGGATATTTCTTCATATTCCGGACAATATGCTCGACGGGCCGACGGCCCTGCGATATCGGCCGTCCGGTGGCGTGTTGCGCAGCGGCCGGCCGCTGCGCAACGGCCGGTACAGGGCGGCACCGGGCCCTTCCGGGCCGACGGGCCGCCGCCCGCACCCCGCGCTACGCTGCCCAGATCTGACCGTTTTGCCCGTTCCTGGAGGTGGTCATGGCCTCGCGCCTCAACCCGTACATCAGCTTCGGCGGCGACGCCCGGCAGGCGATGGAGTTCTACAAGGAGGTCTTCGGCGGCACTCTGGTCCTCCACACCTTCGGGGAGTTCGGACAGCAGGACGCGCCGCATGCCGACCAGATCATGCACGCGATGCTGGAGACCCCCGGCGGCTTCACCCTGATGGCCTCGGACACCCCGCCCGGCATGAAGGTCACGCAGGGCGACAACATCGCCGTCAGCCTCAGCGGCGACGACGCCGCCGCGCTGCGCGGCTACTGGGAGAAGCTGTCCGCGGGCGGCTCGGTGCCCGTCCCGCTGGAGAAGCAGATGTGGGGCGATGTGTTCGGCATGTGCACCGACCGCTTCGGCATCCCGTGGATGGTGAACATCATGGAGTCCCAGGGCTGACCCGAGCGGCCCGGCGCCGCCGTCCGCGACCTCGGCCGGACCCGACGTAGCGTGGCCCGCACAGCGGGGCTGAGGCTCACGACGGTCGACTCGATGGTGGCGCGATGTGTTGGAGTGCGACGGCCGATCTGGTGGCGGGCGCCGGGGTCACCGCCGTCGGACTGGCCTGTGTGACCCTGGCGCGTGGCGTGCGGGACCTGCCGCTCGCCGCGCTGCCGCTCCTGCTCGGCGCCCATCAGATCGTCGAGGCGATGGTCTGGGACACGGGCGGTGGCAGCGGGCCCGCCACCGTCGTCTGGGCCGTCATCGCACTCCCGCTGCTGGCGGTGTGGGTGCCGGTGGGGGTGTGGTGCGCCGCCCCGCCGCACGCCAGGCGCCGGCTGGGCGCCCTTCTCGCGGTCGGCGTCGTGACCGCCGCGGGGCTCGCTCACGGACTGGCCGTCGGCCCCGTCACCGCCGAGATCCGGGGGCACACGATCGGCTATGTGACCGACCTGTCCCACCCCGTACTGCTCATCGCGGGCTACCTCCTGGCCACGGTGGGCTCCCTGTTGCTGTCCGGCGACCGGCGGCTGCTGACACTGGGTGTCTTCGTCGCCGTGGGGGCGCTGGTCTGCTGGTCGCTGTGGCGACTGGAGTTCGTGTCCACCTGGTGCGCATTCGCGGCGGTGTGCTCCGTTCTTCTGCTCGGCTGGGTCCGCGCCCGGCCGGCCCTTCGGTGAGAACCCCACCCGTCGGAGCCGGGACGAGCGACCCCCTGCCCGAACTACCCTCAGCCATGCGGCCGTTCGGCCTCTCGACCGGCCCCGTGGGGTAGGGTTCGCAGACCCCTCGGCGGGCAGCGCCGGGGTCCGGAGCCGATCATTGCTGCCCCTATTGGTCGAACCCCCTGCGCCAGATGTGCCATACTCGGCGCCGCTTATAGCAAGATCTGACCGGGGGGATCCACCTGCACGCCATAGCCCTGGACGCCCCCTATCTGGACACGGACGCGGACCAGCTCTGCTTCTCTCTGGACCTGGACGAGCGGCCGGCCCTCGCCGAGCACGCCACGACCGTGGGCGGCCTCGACGTACGCCTGCGCCTGCTCGGCGCCTCGCACCAGGTCTTCACCGGCCCCGTACGGGAGACCGTGGCCTGCCTGCTGGGCTCCGTGAAGGGTCTGCCCAAGACATTTACCCGCCAACTGCCCGGCTGGAGCTACGACTTCACCGCCGACACCCGACGGCTGGACCCCGCGAGCTTCAGCGAGGTGGTGGCGGGGATCCGCCGTGAGGTCGCCGCGAACCCCGACAGCCTGTGCGGGATCTTCCCCGGTTCACCGGACGCGCTGACGGCCGTCGTCGTCGAGTCGGCCGACGGCCCGCACGGCGGCGGGCTCTTCTGGCGCACCTGGCACACGTATCCGCAGCACGGCCAGATCGTATCGACGTACACCCGGCTGGAGGCCCGATGAAGAGCGCCCGACTCGTCCGCGCGGCGGTGACGGCCGTACTGGCAGCGGCCCTGCTCGCCGCCTGCTCCTCCGACGGAAACGGCAACGACGGCGTACCGCGCGGCTGGATACGTGAGCAGTACACCGAGAGCGGTGCGGACTGGGTGGTCCCGGGCAGGTCCCCGATCCAGGTCGCCGACGCCGTTCACGGTCACCGCCCGGCCCTGGACCGCGCGTCCGGCGAGAGCATGGAGTTCCTGCGCTACGGCGACGACATGGTCACCGTGTCGCCGTACCAGAGCGGCAGCCGGATCGAGATCGAGGACTACCGGGGCGGCTACCACCGGCACAGCCGGCACCTCACGTACTGGCCCAGCCCGGACAGCGACAGCTTCCGCGGCGGCGGCCCCGGCGAAGGCAAGTGACACCCGGCGGACCCGCCCCACGTGTGACTCACCACCAGACCCTGACGACGCCGTCAAGAAAGGCAACACAGTGACCGAGATCTTCGAGTCGACGGGCCAGGCCCTGCTCTACGGAGTGGTGGGCCTCGCCGTGATGGCCGTCGGCTTCATCGCCCTCGACCTCGTCACGCCCGGCAAGCTGTTCCACGTGGTCTGGTCGGACCGCAACCGCGGGGCGGCCGTCCTGCTGGGCAGCCAGTCGATCGCCGTCGGCATCGTCATCATGGAGGCCATCCGCGCCAGCGAGTCCGAAGAAGGCCTCGGCCAGGGCCTGTTGAGCACGCTCCTCTACGGCCTCGCCGGAGTGCTGGTGATGACGCTGGTCGGCATCGTGATCGGGCATCTCGCACCGGGCCAGATGGGCGCGGTCGCCCTCGACGACAGCAGCGACGGCCGTCCGCACCCCGCCGCCTGGGTGCAGGCCGGGATGTACCTCGGCACCGCTCTCATGGTCGGCGCGGCACTGTCATAGGCGCCGCACCCGTGAGCACCACCGCACTTCGGGGCGGCGACAACGCGGCAGCCACCCGTCCCCCGGCCGTCCGGCACACCCGGGGGGCGCGCTTCCTCCTGCTGCTCGCCGTCTTCCTCTGCGCCGCCTGCGGCCTCGTCTACGAGCTGGCGCTCACCGCGCTGGGCAGCTACCTCATCGGCAACTCCGTCCTGCAGACCTCCGTGGTCATCTCCGTGATGGTCTTCGCGATGGGTCTCGGCTCGCTCGCCGCCAAACCGCTGCGCCGCCGCGCGGTCGGCGCGTTCGCCGTCGTCGAGGGCGTCCTCGCGCTGGTCGGCGGGCTGTCCGTGCTGGTGCTGTACGCCGCGTTCGCCTGGCTCCAGCTCTACACCCCGGCGATGATCGTGATCACGCTGATGGTCGGCCTCCTGATCGGGGCCGAGATCCCGCTGCTGATGACGCTGCTGCAACGCATCCGGCGCCAGGAGGCGGGCAGCGCCGTCGCCGACATGTTCGCCGTCGACTACATCGGGGCGCTGGTCGGCGGGCTGTGCTTCCCGCTGCTGCTCCTGCCGACGTTCGGACAGCTGCGCGGCGCGCTGGTGGTCGGCGCGGTCAACGCGGTGGCCGGCGTCCTCGTGGTCCTCTTCATCTTCCGCAGACAGACCCGGCGTTTCGTCCAGGTCGGCCTCCTGTCCGGCGCGGCGGTCGTCCTGGCCGTGCTCGGTACGGCGTACGTACTCGCGGACGAGCTGGAGGTCACCGCGCGCCAGCAGATGTACCAGGACCCGATCGTGCACGCCGAGACGACGCCGTACCAGGACATCGTCGTCACCCGCTCCACCGCCTTCACGGGCGGTGACGACACGCGCCTCTTCCTCAACGGCGACCTCCAGTTCAGCTCCGTCGACGAGTACCGCTACCACGAGTCGCTCGTCCACCCCGCGCTGTCCGGACGGCACGGCGAGGTGCTGATCCTGGGCGGCGGTGACGGGCTCGCCCTGCGCGAGGTCCTGCGCTACGACGACGTACGGCAGGTGACTCTCGTCGAGCTGGACCCGGCGATGACCGGCCTCGCCCGTGACTTCGAGCCGCTGCGCAGGCTGAACGACGGGGCGTTCGCCGACCCCAGGGTGCAGGTGGTCAACGCCGACGCCTTCAACTGGCTGCGGACCGCCCGGCAGCGCTACGACGCGGTGATCATCGACTTCCCCGACCCGGACACGGCCGCGCTGGCCAAGCTGTACTCGGTGGAGTTCTACACCCTGCTCGGCCAGGTCCTGACGCCGCAGAGCCAGGTCATGGTGCAGAGCGGGTCGCCGTTCTTCGCGCCGAAGACGTTCTGGTCGATCGCGGCGACCGTCGAGGCGGCCGGTTACACGACCGCCGAGTTCCAGGTCGATGTGCCGAGCTTCGGCAACTGGGGCTTCGTGCTGGCCACCCGCGGCACCACCGCTCCCCCGCCGCTCCGGCTGTCGCCGGACGCCCCACGCCTGCGCTACCTGGACGACTCGGTCCTGGAGGCGGCCACGGTGTTCCCCGTCGACCGCCGCCGCGAGGACGTACGGCCGAGCACGCTGATGGAGCCGACGGTGCTGGAGTACGTGCTCGACGAGTGGAAGAACTACTGAGCCCGCCGGGCGGAGCCGGGGTGAGGCCGGCTCCGCCCGGGGCGGTCACCGTCAGGCGATGAGGTCGGCGACCAGGACGGCGAACTCGTCGGGGGTGGCCAGGCGCACGCCGAGGGTCTCCGCCTTGGCTCGCTTGGAACCGGCGCCCTCCCCGGCGACGACCAGGCTGGTCTTCTTGGAGACGCTGGAGGAGGAACGGCCGCCCGCACGCTCGACGAGTTCGTTCATCTCGTTGCGGCTCAGCTTCTCCAGCGGGCCCGTCATCGCGCCGGTGACCACCACCGTCATACCGGCCAGCGGCCCTCCGGCCGGTGCGGCGGATTCGGTGGTGCCGTCGCCCTCGTCGGCCACCGGGGCGGCGGGCGCAGTGGCGCCGGGCTCGGTCATGTTGACGCCCGCCGCGACCAGCTTGTCGATCAGCGGGGCGAGTTCGGCCAGCTCCGCCACGATCGACGGGGCCTTCTCGGTGCCGATGCCGTCCACCCGCTGGATCGCTTCCGCGTCGGCGGCCCGCAGATGGTCCATGGTGGCGAAGTGGCGGGCGATACGGCGGGACATGGAACGCCCGGTGCCCCGCACACCGAGCGCGCACAGCACCCGCGCCAGCGGTCTGCCCTTGGCCGTGGCGAGCGCGGCGAGGAGGTTGTCGGTGCTGGTCTCGCCCATCCGGTCCAGGCCGAGGAGCTGCTCGCGGGTGAGGGTGAACAGGTCGGCGAGATCGGCGACCAGGCCCGCTTCGACGAGCTGCACGACACGGGTCTGGCCGAGGCCCTCGATGTCGAGCTGGTCGCGTCCGGCGGCGTAGGAGAGCGAGGCCACGAGGTGGCAGTTGCGGCCGTTCTCACAGCGCCAGCGCTGCTCGCCGGTGTCGATGGCCGACCCGCAGCGCGGGCAGACGGCGGGGAAGACGATCGGCACTTCCTCGCCGGTGCGCAGGTGGGCGACGGGGGCCTCGACGCGGGGGATGACGTCACCGGCCCGGTGGACCATCACGTGGTCGCCGAGGCGCAGGTCGCGGCGGGTGATGTCGGCCGGGTTGTGCAGGGTGGCGTAGGTGATCGTGGAACCGTCGATCTCCACCGGGGCGAGGACGGCGCGGGGCGCGATGATGCCGGTGCGGCCCACGTTCCACTCCACCTCCAGGAGGCGGGTGATCTTCTCGACGGCCGGCAGTTTGTAGGCGATCGCCCAGCGCGGGGCCCTGGTGCCCGATCCGGCGGCCCGCTGGTCGGCGGCCAGGTCGGCCTTGACGACGATCCCGTCGATCCCGAACGGCAGCTCGGGGCGGAGTGCGCCGATCTCCCGCACCCGGGCCAGGACGGCCTCCACGGTGTCCGCGGTGACGCCGGGCACGGCCGTCGTGGCGGTCGTGTTCACGCCGAGCACCGCGGCGCGGGCCATCAGGTCGCTGTGGGCGGCCTCGCCGAGGGCGGCGGCGAGGTCCGCCTCGGTGTCGGCGAGGGGGAGCAGGCCGTAGCCGAAGAAGGTCATCGGCACGGTGTAGGCGCGGTCCTTGGCGCGCAGGGTGCCCGCGGCGGCGTTGCGCGGGTTGGCGAAGGGCTGGCCGCCGTGCGCGGTGCGGACCTCGTTGGCGTGCTCGAACTGGGCGGTCGTCATGAGGACTTCGCCGCGCACCTCCACGCTGACCGGCTCGGTCAGCCGCTCGGGCAGGCCGTCGACGGTGCCGGCGGCGTGCGTGACGTCCTCGCCGGCCGTCCCGTCGCCCCGCGTGATCAGCCGGGTCAGGCGGCCCCGGGTGTAGCGGGCCGCGATCGCGAGGCCGTCCAGCTTCGGCTCGACGCTGTACCGCTCCGCCTCGTGGCCGACGCGCCGGGCCAGCGATGCGGCCCAGGCGGTGAACTCCTCCGGCGAGAAGACGTTGTCCAGGCTGAGCATCGCGACCGTGTGCGGGACGTCGCCCTCCACGGCGCCGCCCGCCACCTTGCCGGTCGGCGAGTCGGGCAGCACCTGCTCGGGATGGGCGGCCTCCCAGGCCGCGATCCCCCGCACCAGGCGGTCGTAGGCGTCGTCGTCCAGCACCGAGGTGCCCCCGGTGTAGTAGGCGGCGGACGCCTGCACGGCGTCCTCGACCGCCTGCGCGTAGGCGGCGGCATCCACGATCTGTGCGGCAGGTGTCGTCATACCCGCCATCCTGCCTCCCACCACTGACAACGCCCCCCGGGGCGAGGCCTGCCGCCGCCCCGACGACCAGGCCCCTGGTGGCACGGCCCGCACGCCGGGGTGAGAGGCTCGGGCTTGATCACTGTGCGCCGCCTCTCGTCCGCTCCGCCCCGCCCCCACTCAAGAATGTTTTATATTCAACTATGACTCGACGGATCTTCATCGACAAGCAGAGCCCCAAGGCCTACCACGCACTCCTGCAGACCTCCGAGGCCGTGCGCGCGACAGCCGCCGAGGCGGGCCTGGAGCGCACCGTCGTCGAGCTCGTCAATCTGCGTGTCTCACAGCTCAACGGCTGCGCCTTCTGCCTCGACCTGCACACCAAGGCCGCCCTGCGCGCCGGCGACTCCCCCCGGCGGCTCGGCGTGCTCGCCGCCTGGCGGGACACCGAACTGTTCAGCCCCTTGGAACGCGCCGCGCTGGCCCTGGCGGAGGCGACCACCTTCCCTGCCGACGCCGCCGCGCAGGAGGCCGCGTACGCCGACGCCCGGGAGGCCCTCACAGAGGACCAGATCTCGGCGGTGATCTGGGCGGCGGTCACCATCAACGCCTTCAACCGGGTGTCCGTCATGAGCAAGCACCCCGTGCGCTGACCGGGCGGCTCAGCGCACGACACCGCGGCGGGCCTCGTCGGCACGGTCCCCGGCCTTCGGGACGTGCTTGACGAACACGATCCCGTCGCTGCCCGCCAGGTGGCCGGGGTCCAGTGGGGCGTAGCCGAACCAGGGGGAGACGCGGGGCGCGGGCCGCGCGTCGCCGAGGGCGGCGGCCAGCCCGGAAGCGTCGACGAGGCAGCGGTCGTCCGGGAGCGCGTACAGGATCCCTTCGACGGTGTCCGGCGCCGGGGTGTCCACCCCCTGGTGCCGGATCGTGCCGAGGGCCGTGGCGAGGAACGCGTACTCCTCGCCCAGGCGGGCGCTCACGATCGCGCCCGCGCCCCACCACTCCAGCGGCATCCCGCCCATCCGCATCGCGCTCTTCTCCCGCTGGAGATGGGAGTTGTGGGCGTGGACGAGCATCGGGCCCCGTTCGACGAGGGCGAGGAGGTTTCCGGCCATCATCAAATCGCGTTGGGCGGTCAGTCGGGTGAGCCGGCTCGGTGAGGGGTCGGCCATCGCGAAGTGGTAGCGCAGCAGACCGGTGGCCGTACGCCCGTACAGGCGCGCCCGGTCCCGTGCGTCCCGTGAGTCCGTCGTGATCAGGTGCGGTGACTGGGCGTCCGCCAGCGCCACCAGGTCGTCGGCCACCAGCCGCAGTTCCCTGGCGTCCGCCGACCTCCCCACCGACCGGGCCGGGTCCCTCATCGCGGCGGGCTCGGTCCACCGGTCGTCGGCGCCGAGGAGGCGGTCCAGTGTCTTCGCGGTGCAGGGCAGGAGGTCCGGGTCCACGCGGGCCGCGAGGTAGCCGTGCAGGGCGGTGAGGGACTGCCGGGGGCTCGCGGCCGCGGCCATCTCCAGCGGGCCGTCGAAGCCGGCGAAGCGGACCTGCTCGGACGCGGGCCTGCCGTCGTTGTGGGCGCGCATCCAGCGCACGAGTTCGCGGTTGGCCGCGGAGGCGCCCCAGCCGTGGCTGAATCCGTGCTCCATGACGTCGTCGAGGGCGCCCGTGCCGGAGGTGACGTGGTCGTCGACGAGCAGGGCCGACACGCAGTCGCTCTCGAGGGCGATCGTGCGGTAGCCCTCCTGTTCGACGAGCTGGCGGAAGAGGTCGTTGCGGAGGTCGAGGAGCGCGTCCTCGCCGTGCGTGGGCTCGCCCAGGGCGAGGAGCCGGGGCAGGGCCGGCAGCAGTTCCCTGACGGCGGCGGCCTCGACGGCGCGCACGGTGTCCCTGAGATCGTTAACCATGCCTTCAACGGTATCCTTGAACCCTCGGTGGAGACTTTGTGGCCAGTCTCCCGTGACAACGGCGGACTCATGGGGAAGAACCTTCAAAGCGGTGAGCGGCTCCGGCCGGTCGACCTGGCCCGTGCGCACGGTCTGTCCACCCAGGCCGTCAGGAACTACGAGCAGGCCGGCATCCTCCCGGCCGCCGCCCGCACCCCGCACGGCTACCGCACCTACACTCCGCTGCACGCGCGGGCCCTGAGCGCCTTCCTCGCCCTGGTGTCCGGCCACGGTCACCGCGCGGCGGCGTCGGTCATGCGGGCGGTGAACGAGGGCGCGGCCGACGAGGCGTTCCGTGTGCTCGACGAGAGCCACGCCCAGCTCCTGGAGGACCGGCGGACACTCGGCGCCGTGGAGACCGCGCTCCGTGACCTGGAACCCGACGACCACGCTCCGCCTCCACCGTCGGGCACCTTCATCGGGCCGCTGGCGCACCAGCTCGGCGTCCGCGCCACCACCCTGCGCAAGTGGGAGCGCGCCGGACTGGTACAGCCCCGCCGCGACCCGCGGACCGGATACCGCGTCTTCGACGAGGCCGACGTACGGGACGCCCGGCTGGCCCACCAACTGCGGCGCGGCGGCTATCTCCTGGAGCAGATCGCCCCGCTGATCGCTCAGGTGCGCTCGGCCGGCGGACGTCAGGCGCTGGAGGCCGCGCTGACCGACTGGCGTGCCCGGCTGACCGCCCGCGGCCGGGCGATGCTGACCGGGGCCGCCGAGCTGGAGGCGTACCTTCGCCTCCGCGGGTGAGCTGTCGCCCGCTCCTCACCGCCTCCCGGCGCCCGCGATCGCGTGGCGGCGTGCTTGCATACGGCGGTGAACTCCGCCCCCGCCGCGACGCCGGCGCTCTCCGTCCGGTCGCGTGTGCCGGCCGACCTGGACGACTGTGTGGCCGCCCTGGCACTGGTGCACGCGCACAGCGGCTACCCGGTCAACTGGCCCGCCGAGCCCGCCGCGTGGCTCACCCCGCCGGCCCTCCTGGCGGCCTGGGTGGCCGAACGGGACGGACGGATCGTCGGACATGCGGCGCTGTGCCGGAGCGAGGACGGCGATCCCGCAGCGCGGTTGTGGGCGGCGCGCGGCGGCGGGGTGCCCGCGGTCTGCGTCAACCGGCTGTTCGTGGCGCCCGAGGCGCGCGGGCTCGGCGGCGGAGCGGCCCTCATGGAGCGGGCGGTCGCACAGGCGCGCTCTCGCGGGCTGCACCCGGTGCTGGACGTGGTGGCCGCCGACCCGGCCGCGGCCTTCTACGCCCGCCTCGGCTGGCAGCACCTGGGCCTCGTGGACCAGCGATGGGGTCCCGGCCAGCTGGTCTCCCTGCGCTGCTTCGCCGCGCCGGAGCCCGCGGTGCGGACCGGCTAGCACGGAACCGGGCACCGTGGGAGCCGGGATGACGGGATGACACCCGGATTCGCCCCTTTTCTCACCCGTTCCGTGGGGCCCACCCCCACCTCGCCGCCGCACTCCCCACCCGCGTGAGAAAGTGGCCGCCCAGGTGAGACAGGGGGGTATGTGACACCTAGTCATCATTGGTCCCGTACGCGCAGGGAGACACTGTCCTTGCTGACGGCACTCGGCACGCTGGCCGGTGCGGCCCTGACGGGGGCGGCACCGGCCGACGCGGCGACCGGGACGGGTACAGGTACAGGTACGGGTACCGCGATCGCATCCGGTGTGGTGTACCGGCAGTACGACCTGACGGCGGGGGCCGGTGTGACGCGCGTGCACGTGCTCGCCGTCGACCTGACCGACACCCGCGTGCGTCTGGGCCTGTTGTATCCGGGGGAGGTCGCATCCCGCGCTCCCCTCTCCCAGCAGGCCACCACGCAGAAGGCCGTCGCCGGCATCAACGGCGACTTCTTCAACATCACGGAGGCCCAGCATCCGGGCGTCGCGGCGACCGGCGCGAGCGTGGGTCCGGCGATCGCGAACGGCAAGGTGCTCAAGGCCGCCGTGCCGAGGGGGCAGCGGTTCGGCCCGGAACTGCCGCCGGGCACGGACACCGACGACGTGCTCGGGGTGAGCGGCGACGGGCGGGCCCGGCTGGACAGCCTGGCCCTGACCGGCACGGTCACCACCCTGGGCCGAAGGCTGCCACTGGGCGGGCTCAACCAGTACGCGCTGGCGGAGAACTCCATCGGCGCGTACACGTCCGACTGGGGCGGCGTCTCGCGGGCGCGGGCCACCTGCGGCACCGACACCGAACGGGCCGCGCCCTGCGCCACAGCCACCTACGAGGTGACGGTGAAGCGGGGCCAAGTGGTGTCGGGGTCGCCCGGACCGGGCAGCGGCCCCATCGCGGCGGGCGTGACGGTGCTCGTCGGCCGGGAGGCGGGGGCGCAGCGCCTGAGGACGCTGGTCGAGGGGCAGCGGGTGTCGGTGCGGTACGGCCTGACGGCCGCCTCGCAGCGCGCCTACCGCTTCGCCCTCGGCGGCTATCCGGTGCTCACCGGCGGGAAGCCGCTGCCTGGCCTGGACACGCGGACCTCGGCGGTGCGCACCGCGGCGGGCATCGCTGACGGCGGACAGCGCGTGCTGCTGTTCGCGGTCGACGGCGCGCCCGCGTACCGCAGGGGGCTGACGATCGCCGAGGTCGCCGCCGTCCTCAAGAGCCTCGGTGCGACCGAGGGTTTCAGCCTGGACGGCGGCGGTTCCTCGACCCTGGTGGCGCGCGCGCCGGGCGCGGCCGGGGTGTCGGTGCGCAACCACCCCTCCGACGGCACGGAGCGCGCCGTGCCGAACGGCATCGGGGTGTTCACCCAGTGAGACGTGCCCCCGCCCAGGGGCCCTTCGTCCGGCGATCCCGCGGGGGCCTCACGGCCGCAGGCTGCTGACGATGTCGGCGGTCGCCGTGAGGCCGCTCTGGATGGTGGGGGCCATGCTCGTGCCGGCCAGGAAGAAGCCGAGCAGCAGGCAGACCAGCGCGTGCGAGACCTTCAGCCCGCCGCTGCGCAGGAAGATCACCGCCAGGATCAGCAGCAACAGCACCACGGAAATGGAAACGGCCACGTCAACCTCCTCCGCCACGTCCGCTTTCGCGGCATTCGGCCGCAAGTGTGGCGTAGCGGAGGGTTCGTCCGTGCGGCTGACCTGTCCTCCGAACGAGTGGTTCCCGGATCGGCCGGGAAAGCGCCTGGGAGATCGGACGCGGTTACGCCGTCCCGCGGGCGTCGAGGAAGGCCTCCAGGCCGGCCAGGTCGTCGGTGTTGAGGTAGTCGACACCGGCGTCGAGGAGTTCGCCCCACAGCGCGTTTCGGGCGGGGCCCGCGAGGTCGGGCGTGGCCCAGAAGCGGACCTTCTGCCCGCGGTCGTGCGCGGCCACGACGATCGCGCGCAGCTTCCGCCGTTCCGCGTCGGGGAAGGCGCCGACGCCCCGCCAGGTGAAGTTGAGCGTCCAGTTGTCGCTGATCAGGGAGGCGAAGGAGGCGTCGGTGGAGCCGAGGTCGGCGAGGCGGCCGTCGTAGAAGGCGCTGCGGACGGCCTGTGCCGCCATCGGCGGCCGGGCGGCACGGTCGCCGGAGATGACGGCGGTGACCGGGCCGCGGCGCACCCGGCCGTGGTCGTAGGTGGTGAACAGGTGCTGGTAGCGGCGCAGTCGGCGGTCGAGTTCGAGGTACGTCGAGGAGCCCTCGGTCTTGATGTCGATCAGCAGTTGCAGCGGAGTGCGCGAACCCCGGTGGACCGTTCCGCCGTTGGCCCTGACCCGGGCGGCGAGCGGGGCGAGGTAGAGGGATTCGAGGGTGCGGGCCGGGTCGAGGTCCACCGGGTCGTGGGCGACGAGGAGTTGGCCGTCGACGAGGAAGATGTCGGCCTCGACGCTGCCGAAGCGGTGGTCGAGGGCGTCGAGCAGGGGGCGGGGGTGCTCGTAGTCGTTGTGGGCGTGGGCGTTCCACAACGGGTGCGGGCGGTGCTTGTGTTCGTCGGCGGAGGGGAGCTTCTGTTCACCGGCGAAGGCGCTGGCGGCGGGCGGCGCGAGCACTGCCGTGAGGGCGGCGCCGACCGTGGTGAGGGCTCCGCGGCGGGTGATGAGGGCCATGCTCTGCCTCCCTGGGGGACGGGTCTGAACCACAGGGAGTATGAGTCCGGCCGGGCCGCTCTGAACCTGTACATGCCAGTAGTTGGCCGGACTGCCGCCGGGTGTTCACTCCTTCCGCGCGAGCGCAGGGAAAAGCCCGCCCCAGGTGGGGCGGGCTTCACCGGTGAGGGACCGTCAGGGAGGGACCGTCAGGGAGCGGGCAGGTCGATGAGTTCTGCCAGGGCTTCGCGGTGGGCGCCCGCGGTGCCGTAGGCGATCGAGTCGGCCTTCGCCCGCTTCAGGTACAGGTGGGCCGGGTGCTCCCAGGTCATCCCGAGGCCGCCGTGCAGCTGGACCGCCTCCTCGGCGGCGTGGACGGCGACGGACGCGGCGTACGCCTGGGCCACGGCGACGGCCACGTCGGCGTCCTCGCCGGTCGTGAGCGCGTCCGCCGCGCCCCGGGCGGCGGCCCGCAGGTTGACGACCTCCAGCCACAGCTGGGCGAGCCGGTGCTTGAGCGCCTGGAAGCCGCCGACGGGCCGGTTGAACTGCTTGCGGTCCTTGAGGTAGCGCACGGTCTCGGTCAACGCCCATTCGGCGACGCCGAGTTGTTCGGAGGCGAGCAGTCCGGCGCCGGTACGCAGGGCCCGGGGCACGGCGGGGGCGGCGTCCCCGAGCCGGCGGCCGGACACCCCGGAGAGGGCGACCGTGGCGAGCGGCCGGGTCAGGTCGAAGGACACCTGCGGGGTGACGGTCACGCCGGCGGCCTCGACCGCGTACAGCCCGCCGTCGTCCGCGGGTACGAGCAGCAGGCCGGCGCAGGCCGCGTCGGCGATGCCGGTCAGCTCACCGTGCAGGCGGCCGTCTTCCAGCCGTACGGCCGGGAAGGCTGCGCCGGGCGCGGTGTGCAGGCCGACGGCGAGCGCGGCGACCGTCGTGCCCTGCGACAGCCCGGCGAGCAGGTCGTCGGAGCCGCAGGCGAGCAGTGCCTCGGTGGCGACGACAGCGCTCGTCAGGTAGGGGACGGGGGCGACCGCACGGCCCAGTTCCTCCAGGACGACGGCCACCTCGCGGTGGGTGGCGCCCTGGCCGCCGAGTTCCTCGGGGACCAGCAGACCGGCGAGCCCCATCTTGTCGGTGAGGGCCTTCCACAGCCGGAGGTCGTGCGGGGCCTCCGACTCGGTGCGGGCGATCACGCCGGCCGCGTCGCCGTGGTCGCCGAGCAGATCGCGGACCGCGGCGCGGAGGGCCTCTTCCTCCTCGGTGTAGAGCAGATCGGTCATCGGGCCAGGTCCTTCCAGGCGACGTCCTTGTCGGTGCGCGGCTCGGTGGGCAGACCCAGCACGCGCTCGGCGACGATGTTCAGCAGGACCTCGGTGGTCCCGCCCTCGATGCTGTTGCCCTTGGAACGCAGGTAGCGGTAGCCCGCCTCACGGCCGGTGAAGTCGACGAACTCGGGGCGGCGCATGGTCCAGTCGTCGTACGACAGGCCCTCCTCGCCCAGGAGTTCCACCTCCAGGCCGCTGATCTCCTGGTTGAGGCGGGCGAAGGCGAGCTTCATGCCGGCGCCCTCGGGTCCGGGCTGGCCGGCGACGAGCTGCTGGCGCAGCCGTTCGGCGGTGAGCCGGGAGACCTCGGCCTCGACCCACAGCTTCAGGAGCCGCTGGTGCAGGTCGTGGGTGCGCAGTCCGGGACGCTCGCGCCAGGTCCTGGCGGCGGGGCCGATCATGCCGCCCTCGCGGGGCAGCCGCATGCCGCCGATGGCGACGCGCTCGTTGTTGAGCGTGGTCTGCGCGACCCGCCAGCCGTCGCCGACCTCGCCGAGGCGGTGGGCGTCGGGGATGCGGACGCCGGTGAGGAAGACCTCGTTGAACTCGGCCTCGCCGGTGATCTGCCGCAGCGGGCGGACCTCGACGCCGGGGTCGCTCATGTCGCACACGAAGTACGTGATGCCCCGGTGCTTGGGCACGTCCGGGTCGGTGCGCGCGATGAGGATGGCCCAGCGGGCGACATGGGCGCTGGACGTCCACACCTTCTGCCCGGTGACGACCCAGTTCTCGCCGTCCCGCACGGCGCGGGTGCCCAGGGCGGCCAGGTCGGAGCCGGCGCCGGGCTCGCTGAACAGCTGGCACCACACCTCCTCGCCGGTCCACAGGGGCCGCAGGAAGCGCCGCTTCTGCTCCTCGGTGCCGTACTGGAGGATCGTCGGCGCGGCCATGCCCAGGCCGATGCCGATGCGCCGGGGATCGTTGTCGGGGGCGCCCGCGGCCTCCAGCTCGGCGTCCACGACGGCCTGGAGGGAACGGGGGGCGCCGAGCCCGCCGAGTCCCTCGGGGTAGTGCACCCAGGCCAGGCCGGCGTCGAAGCGGGCCCTGAGGAAGTCGAGCGGGTCGGTGCCGGCCGGCGGGTGGGCGGCCAGCAACTCGGCGGTGCGGCGCCGGAGTTCGGCTGCGTCGGTCATACGGCGGCTCCGTTCTGCGGTACGACGGCGACCCGGCCGGTGGTGACACCGTCGGCGACGCGCTGGACGGCGGCGGCGGCCCCGTCCAGCGGGACGCGCTCGCTCACCAGCGGCAGGATCGCGCCACGGGCGGCGAGGTCGGTGAGCTGCTCGTGGCAGTGCTGGACCAGTTTCGGGTTCCTGGTGTTGTAGAGGCCCCAGTGCAGGCCGAGGATCGAGTAGTTCTTCACCAGGGCGTGGTTGAGGGAGGGGCTGGGGATGGTCCCGCTCGCGAAGCCGACGACCACGATGCGGCCCTCAAAGGCGACGACCTTGGTGGACTGGGTGTAGGCCTCGCCGCCGACCGGGTCGTAGATCACGTCGGCGCCCCGGCCGCCGGTGGCCTCCTTGACGGCGCCGACCACGTCCTCGGCCCGCCGGTCGATCACCACGTCGCAGCCCAGTTCGCGGGCGACGGCCGCCTTGTCGGGCCCGCCGACGACGCCGATGACGGTGGCACCGGCGGCCTTGCCGAGCTGTACGGCGGCACTGCCGACCCCGCCCGCCGCGGCGTGCACGAGGAGCGTCTCACCGGCCTCCAGCCGGGCCCGGCGGTGCAGGCCGAACCAGCCCGTCTGGTAGCCGATGTGCAGCGCGGCGGCCTCGGCGTCGTCCAGCGAGTCCGGCGCGGGCAGCAGGGCCGCGGTGTCGGCGACGGCGTACTCGGCGAAACCGCCGTACGGCAGCGCGGGGTTGGCGATGACGCGGCGGCCGTCCTCGGTCTCGCCGCAGATCTCCACGCCCGGTGTGAAGGGCAGCGGCGGCCTCACCTGGTAGTGGCCGCGGACCATGAGCGCGTCCGGGAAGTTGATGTTCGCGGCGCGCACCTTGAGCAGGGTCTGGCCCTCGCCGGGCGTGGGCCGCTCGACGTCCGCGAGCCGCATCACCTCGCTCGGCTCGCCGTTCTCGTGCACCTGCCATGCCTGCATGCGGAGCCTCCACGGGACTGCGTCGTCTGACCGGGGTCGATCGCATACTAAGCGGTCGCTTGCCGTTCAGGGAACAGTCGGCGGGCAACAGGCCCGGACAGGGGGCGTCGGATGCGTCACGCCCCCTTGGGCCGCGCCCGCACATGCATCCGCTCGCCCTGCGGTCCGAAGAGGCTGAGGAACTCCACCGGCCCCTCCCCCGTCGACCCGAACCAGTGCGGCACCCGCGTGTCGAATTCGGCGGCCTCCCCCGCGGACAGCACCACGTCGTGCTCGCCCAGCACCAGCCGCAGCCGCCCGGACAGCACGTACAGCCACTCGTATCCCTCGTGTGAGCGCGGGTCCGGGTCGCCCGTGCGCTGCGGTTCCAGCACCTTGAACGCCTGGAGGCCGCCCGGCTGGCGGGTCAGCGGCCAGTGGGTGCGGCCGTAGCGCACGACCGGCTGCGCCCGGACCCGCGGGTCGCGCACCGACGGCGCGCCCACCAGTTCGTCCAGCGCCACCTCGTGGGCCCTCGCGATCGGCAGCAGCAGCTCCAGGCTGGGCTTGCGCAGCCCGGACTCCAGCCGGGACAGGGTGCTCACCGAGATACCGGTCACCTCGGACAGCCCCGCCAGCGTGGCGCCGCGTTCCTTGCGGATCCGGCGCAGCCGGGGCCCGACCTCGGCGAGCACTGTGTCCGTGTCGTCGTCGACGCCGTCCACGTCGTCCGCCCTGTCGTCGTCACTCATGCGTCCATTGCAGTTTCGGCAAACCCGTTTGTCAATGTCGCAGTGGTCGCGCGACGGTCGGACGTGGAGGTGGTCACACATGACCGAGAACACCGCACTCGCGGACAGCTACGAAGTGATCGTCATCGGCGGCGGCGCCGCGGGCCTGTCCGCGGGCCTGGTGCTGGGCCGGGCCCGGCGCCGCACCCTGGTCGTCGACGCGGGCGAGCCGCGCAACGCGCCCGCCGCCCACATGCAGGGCTATCTGTCGCGGGACGGCATGTCCCCGGCCGAGTTCCTGGCCACCGGGCGCGAGGAGATCGCCCGGTACGGCGTGGAGCTGGTCCGGGACCGGGCGGTGGCTGCCACCCGGGACGACGGTTTCACGGTGACGCTGGCGGGCGGTCGGACCGTGCGCGCCCGGCAGCTCGTCGTCGCCACCGGCTTGAAGGACGAGCTGCCCCCGGTCGAGGGTCTCGCCGAGCGGTTCGGGCGGGACGTACTGCACTGCCCGTACTGCCACGGCTGGGAGGTCCGCGACCAGGCCTTCGGGGTGCTCGCCACCAGCCCGATGAGCGTGCACCAAGCGCTGATCGTGACCCAGTGGTCGAAGGACGTGACGCTGTTCCTGCACACGGTGACCGAGGCGGAGCTGTCCGCCGAGGACCTGCGCCGGCTCGCGGCGGCCGGTGTCCGGGTGGTGCCCGGCGAGGTGGCCGGGCTGGTCGTCGAGGACGACCGGCTCACCGGGATCCGGCTGGGGGACGGGAGCGTGCACGCCCGCGAGGCGCTGTTCGTCGCCCCCAGGGCGGTTCCACGGACCGACCTGCTGGCGCGGCTGGGCGCCGAGATGACCGAGACACCGTTCGGCGTCTACCCGGTGGTGGACGGCCGGGGCCTGACCACCGTGCCGGGCCTGTGGGCGGCGGGCAACGCCTCCGGCTTCGCGGAGCAGGTGATCAACGCGGCGAGCCGCGGCTACCGTGCGGGCGCCGCGATCAACGGGGAGCTGCTGATGAACGATCTGGACGCCGCCGTCCAGGTGTAGTCGCCACGCCGGCGTTGCACCATGGCTGCATGCTGCTGACCCGGCTCGCCGATGTGTCCCGGGAGGTCGCCGCCACCTCGGCGCGCTCCCGCAAGATCGCCCTGCTCGCCGCACTGTTCCGGGACGCGGAGGCGCAGGACGTGCCGATCGTGATCCCGTATCTCGCCGGGCGGCTCCCCCAGGGGCGGCTCGGCATCGGCTGGAAGGCGCTGAGCCGCCCGGTCGCCCCGGCCGCCGCGCCGACCCTGACCGTACGTGAGGTGGACGCCCGGCTCACCGCGCTGGGCGCGCTGTCGGGCCCCGGATCGCAGGCCGAACGGGCCCGGCTGGTCGGCGAGTTGATGGGCGCGGCCACCGAGGACGAGCAGCGTTTCCTGATCGCGCTGATCACCGGCGAGGTCCGGCAGGGCGCCCTGGACGCGGTGGCGGTGGAGGGCCTCGCGGAGGCGACGGCCGCTCCCCCGGCGGACGTACGGCGGGCGGTCATGCTGGCCGGGTCCCTCCGGACAGTGGCCGAGGCGCTGCTCACGGACGGGCCGGCGGCGCTGGAACGGTTCCGGCTCACCGTCGGCCGCCCGGTGCTGCCGATGCTCGCGCACACCGCGTCCTCGGTGGCCGAGGCCGTCGGCAAGCTGGGCGCCTGCGCGGTGGAGGAGAAGCTGGACGGCATCCGTGTCCAGGTCCACCGGGACGGCGACACCGTACGGGTGCACACCCGCACCCTCGACGACATCACCGACCGGCTGCCGGAACTCACCTCGGCGGCACTGGAGTTGAACGGCGAGCGGTTCATCCTGGACGGCGAGGTCATCGCCCTCGACGACGCCGGCCGGCCGCGTTCCTTCCAGGAGACCGCGGGCCGCGTCGGCTCCCGCGTGGACGTGGCCACGGCCGCCGCGGCGGTCCCGGTGTCCCCCGTCTTCTTCGACGCGCTGTCGGTCGACGGCCGGGACCTGCTCGACCTGCCTTTCTTCGAGCGGCACGCCGAGCTGGCCCGGCTGGTGCCCGAGCCGATGCGGGTGCGCCGGACGGTCCTGGCGGGCGAGGCGGACCTCCAGGCGGCCGAGGACTTCCTGGAGGAGACGCTGGCCAGGGGCCATGAGGGCGTGGTCGTGAAGTCCCTCGACGCGCCCTACAGCGCCGGCCGGCGCGGCGCGTCCTGGCTGAAGTTCAAGCCCGTGCACACACTCGACCTGGTGGTCCTGGGCGCCGAGCGGGGTCATGGCCGGCGCACCGGCAAGCTCTCCAACCTCCACCTCGGCGCCCGCACCGCCGACGGCGGCTTCGCGATGCTCGGCAAGACCTTCAAGGGCATGACCGACGCCATGCTCACCTGGCAGACCGACCGCCTCCAGGAGCTGGCCGTCGAGGACGACGGCTGGCTGGTGACCGTCCGCCCCGAACTCGTCGTGGAGATCGCCTACGACGGCCTCCAGCGCTCCACCCGCTACCCGGCCGGCGTCACCCTGCGCTTCGCCCGCGTGGTCCGCTACCGCGAGGACAAGCGCCCCGAGGAGGCGGACACCGTGGAGACCCTGCTCGCCGCCCACCCGGACGTACGGCCGTGACGGCGCGGCGCAGCGCGGGACTGCTGCTGTTCCGGCGCACCGCCGACGGTCCCCAGGTGTTGCTGGGGCATATGGGCGGCCCGTACTTCGCGAAGAAGGACGCGGGCGCCTGGACGGTGCCCAAGGGCGAGTACGAGCCCGACGAGCCGGCCTGGGAGGCCGCCCGCCGCGAGTTCCGGGAGGAGCTGGGGGTGGCGCCGCCGGACGGCGAGGCGTTCGCGCTCGGGGAGGTCCGGCAGACCAACGGCAAGATCGTGACGGCCTGGGCGATCGAGGCGGACCTCGATCCGGCGGAGGTCCAGCCCGGCACCTTCGTCATGGAGTGGCCGCCGCGCTCCGGGCGGACCCAGGAGTTCCCCGAGCTGGACCGGGTCGCCTGGCACGGCCTGGACCGGGCGCGCGAGCTGATCGTGAGGGCGCAGGCCGCGTTTCTCGACCGGCTCGCGGAGCACTCGGGCTGAGCGGACGCGCACGCGTTGCGGGTCCCACTTCGACGCGCGAAGGTCGAAGCACAGCCAGCACTCCAGGAGGTCGGTCATGCCCATCGCGACGGTGAACCCGGCGAACGGCGAGACGCTCAAGACGTACGAGGCCATGGACGAGGAGGAGATCGAACGCCGGCTCCAGCTCGCCGAGGCCACGTTCCGCACGTACCGCACGAGCGCGTTCGCCGACCGCGCCCGGCTGCTGAACCAGGCCGCCGACCTCCTCGACGAGGACCGGGCGGAGATCGCCCGCGTGATGACCACCGAGATGGGCAAGCCGGTGCAGCAGGCACGCGCCGAGGCCGCGAAGTGCGCCAAGGCCATGCGCTGGTACGCCGAGCACGCGCCGGAGCTCCTCGCCGACGAGCGGCCCGCCGAGTCCGACGTCAGGGACTCCGGCGCCTCCCACGCCCTGGTCCGCTACCGGCCGCTCGGCCCGGTGCTCGCGGTGATGCCGTGGAACTTCCCGCTGTGGCAGGTCGTCCGCTTCGCCGCGCCCGCGCTGATGGCGGGCAACGTAGGCCTGCTCAAGCACGCCTCGAACGTCCCGCAGACCGCCCTCTACCTGGAGGATCTCTTCCACCGGGCCGGCTTCACCGAGGGCTGCTTCCAGACCCTGCTGATCGGATCCGGGGCGGTCGACGAGATCCTTCGCGACGAGCGGATCAAGGCGGCCACCCTGACCGGCAGCGAGCCCGCGGGCCGCGCGGTCGCCTCCACCGCCGGCGAGATGGTCAAGAAGACGGTGCTGGAACTGGGCGGCAGCGACCCGTTCGTCGTCATGCCCTCCGCGGACGTCGACCGGGCGGCCGAGGTCGCGGTGACCGCGCGCGTGCAGAACAACGGGCAGTCGTGCATCGCCGCCAAGCGGTTCATCGTCCACTCGGACGTGTACGACCGCTTCGCCGAACGCTTCACCGAGGGGATGAAGGCACTCAAGGTCGGCGACCCGCTGGAGGAGGAGACCCAGGTCGGTCCCCTCGCGAGCGAGCGGGGCCGCGCCGATCTGGAGGAACTCGTCGACGACGCCCGGCGCGGCGGCGCCACGGTGCTGTGCGGGGGCGAACGTCCCGACGGGCCCGGCTGGTACTACCCCCCGACCGTCCTCGCCGGCCTCGGCCGCGAGATGCGCATCCACCGTGAGGAGGCCTTCGGGCCGGTGGCGACCCTGTACCGGGCGGCCGACCTGGACGAGGCCGTGCTCATCGCCAACGACTCCCCCTTCGGCCTGAGTTCCAACGTATGGACCCGCGAGGCGGCCGAGGTGGACCGTTTTGTGCGGGATCTGGAGGCGGGCGGGGTGTACGTCAACGGGATGACCGCGTCCCATCCGGCGTTCCCCTTCGGCGGGGTGAAACGGTCCGGGTACGGGCGTGAGCTGTCCGGGCACGGAATCCGGGAGTTCTGCAACATCACCACGGTTTGGCACGGTGTGTGAGCGCGGCGCGGCTACGATCCCGGTTGTGAACCGCGAAGTGACTCTGCCTCTGATCGTCGACGACCGCGGGACCTTGCAGGTGACCGCGGCCGACGTGAGCAAGCTGCTCCGCACGCTGGGCGGCCGGTGGCTGCATCTCGTCGAGGCCGGGGCGGAGGGGCTGGACGAGGACACGGTCGCCGCGCTGACCATCGAACTCGCGAAGCTGGCCGACCGTATCGACGTGGCGTGCATCGCACACAGCAGCGGCGGGGCGCCGTAGGGCCGATACAGCCCGACGCCCAGCCACCCCAGCGCTGCCCGCCGCTACCGGATCGGCATCCCCGACAGGGTCCGCGCGATCACCAGCCGCTGGATCTCGCTCGTGCCCTCGAAGATCGTGTAGATGGCGCTGTCCCTGTGCATCCGCTCCACCGGGTACTCCCGCGTGTAGCCGTTGCCGCCGAGGATCTGGACGGCCTGCGCCGTCACCGTCTTCGCCGTCTCGCTGGCGTACAGCTTCGACATGGAGCCCTCGGCCGCGGTGAACGGGCGGCCGTTGACCGCCATCCAGGACGCGCGCCACACCAGCAGCCGGGCCGCGTCGATCTGGGTGCGCATGTCCGCGAGCTGGAAGGCGACACCCTGGTTGTCGATGATCGGGCGGCCGAACTGCTCGCGCGTCTTCGCGTAGTCGAGGGCGACCTCGTAGGCCGCGCGGGCCGTGCCGACGGCCATCGCACCGACCGCCGGCCGCGAGGCCTCGAACGTGGCCATGGCGGCGTTCTTCACGCGCTCGCCGCCGCCGGCCTTTGCCCGCTCGCGTGCCCGCGCCAGCCGCTCGTCGAGCTTCTGCTTGCCGCCGAGCAGGCAGGAGCCGGGGACGCGCACCTGGTCGAGGATCACCTCGGCGGTGTGCGAGGCGCGGATGCCGTGCTTCTTGAACTTCTGGCCCTGGGCGAGACCGGGCGTGCCCGGCGGGACGATGAAGGAGGCGTGCCCCTTGGAGCCCAGGTCGGCGTCGACGACCGCGACGACCACGTGGACGTTGGCGATACCGCCGTTGGTCGCCCAGGTCTTCGTGCCGTTGATCACCCACTCGTCCTTGGCCTCGTCGTACACGGCACGGGTGCGCATGGAGGCGACGTCGGAGCCGGCGTCGGGCTCGGAGGAGCAGAAGGCGGCGACCTTGACGTCGGCCGGGTCGCCGTACATCTGGGGGATCCAGGTGCCGATCTGTTCCTCGGTGCCGTTGGCGAGGACGCCGACGGCGGCGAGGCCGGTGCCGACGATGGAGAGGGCGATGCCCGCGTCTCCCCAGAACAGCTCTTCCATCGCCATCGGGATGCCGAGGCCCGTAGGGTCGAAGTACTGCTGGGCGTAGAAGTCGAGGGAGTAGATGCCGACCTTCGCGGCCTCCTGGATGACCGGCCAGGGAGTCTCCTCACGCTCGTCCCATTCGGCGGCCGCGGGGCGGATGACGTCGGCCGCGAAGCCATGCAGCCAGTCCCGGACCTCCTTCTGTTCGTCGTTGAGCTCCATGGTGAACTCGGCCATGTCCCCTCCAGTGGCGGAACGTGTGTTACTAGCGGTAACTCGAGTCTGTTACCGGTCGGTAGGAAAAGTCAACTCCTGATGACAGCTCGGCAGCCCGTTCGATGTCAGGCCGCCGTCAGGTGTTAGTTTGCGCAGGCGTCACCGAATCACCACGGGTGGGGAGAGCACATGGACACCACACAGCGGACCGAGCAGCAGAGGTCCGCCGACCGCCGCCGGCGCGAACTGCTGGAGGCCGCCGACAGAGTGGTGCTCCGGGACGGGCCCCAGGCCTCCATGAACGCCATCGCGGCGGAGGCCGGCATCACCAAGCCCATCCTCTACCGCCACTTCGGCGACAAGGGCGGACTGTACGCCGCTCTCGCCAAGCGGCACACCGACGCACTGCTCGCCTCGCTGCGGGCCGCGCTGGACGCTCCCGCCGAACGCCGGGAGCGGGTCGAGGCCACGCTGGACACCTACCTCGCGGCCATCGAGGCCCGCCCGCAGGTCTACCGCTTCCTGATGCACCCCTCGGACGGCGCCCCCGGCGAGCAGGGCTTCGACGTCGGCAAGCACTCGGCTCCCGTACTGCGGCGGATGGGCGAGGAACTGGCCCAGGTCATCGAGGAGCGGCTCGACCTCGGACCCGGGACCCAGCAGCTCGCGCGCGTCTGGGGACACGGGATCGTCGGGATGATGCACGCGGCCGGGGACTGGTGGCTGGGTGAACGGCCCTGCTCCCGGGCCGAACTGGTGCGCGGCCTCGCCGACCTGTTGTGGGGCCGCCTCGCGGCGGCGGGCGACAAGGTGGGCGGTCCCGGGTTCTGACCCGGCCCCGCGCCCCCGGCAACGTCCGCTCACCCGCCCCAGGAGGCCCGCTTCACCTGGCGCGTCAGCCGCCGCTTGCGCCAGCCCTGTACGCGGTCCGCGTACACCCGCCCCTCCAGGTGGTCGCATTCGTGCTGCAAGCATCTGGCAAAGAATCCCGTCCCGTGGACGGTGACGGGCTCGCCCGTCACCGTGAAACCCTCGACGAGCGCGTGGTCGTAGCGTTCCGTCCCCGCTTCCAGGCCCGGCAGGGACAGACAGCCCTCCGGGCCGCGGATCACCACACCGTCGGCGTCCACCAGGCGCGGGTTGACGAGATGTCCGAGGTGGCGCACGTCCTCGTCGTCGGGGCAGTCGTAGACGAACACCCGCAAGGACTCCCCGACTTGGTTGGCGGCCAGGCCCACGCCCTCGGCCGCGTACATCGTGGCGAAGAGGTCCTCGACGAGACGGGCCAGTTCCGGACCGAACTCGGTGACCTTGGCGCAGGGTTGCCCAAGGACCGGATCGCCGAGCAGGGTGAGGGGCCGGACGCGCCCGTGGGCGCCCGGGATGGAACCTTGTCGCATGGCGGCAAGGGTACGGTCCTTTCTGACACGCGCATGCCGTGCGCAGCGTGAGACGGTGCCGGGATTCGGGACTGTGAATGGATCTCGATAGGCTGACCACCTACCACGTTGCCGTCAGGCTTCAGGCGCGGCGCGTACGCAAGGAGGATCGAGAACTGATGGCAGGCAACTCGGACCCGCTCACGCCGCGGGCCAAGATCGCCGTGACCGCGGGCAAGGCGGTCGCTGCGGCATCGCGGGCCGCGGGACGCGGCAGCGGTTCGGTGATCGGCGGCCGGGTGGCGCTGAAACTCGACCCCGACCTCCTCGCCCGGCTCGCCCAGAACCTGGACGTCATCCTCGTCTCGGCGACCAACGGCAAGACCACGACCACCCGCCTCATCGCGGAAGCCCTGGGGGCCGCGGGCCCGGTCGTCTCCAACGCGCTCGGCGCGAACATGCCCGCCGGCATCACCTCGGCGCTCGCGGGCGGCTCGGACGCCAAGTACGCCGTGATCGAGGTCGACGAGAAGTACCTCGCCGGTGTCGCCCGCGACACCGCGCCCAAGTGCATCGCGCTGCTCAACCTCTCCCGCGACCAGCTGGACCGCGCCGCCGAGACCCGCATGCTCGCCGAGAACTGGCGCGAGGGACTGGCCGGTTCCAAGGCCGTCGTCATCGCCAACGCCGACGATCCGCTGGTGGTGTGGGCCGCGTCCTCCTCCCCCAACGTGATCTGGGTCGCCGCCGGGCAGATGTGGAAGGACGACGCCTGGTCCTGCCCGTCCTGCGGCGGTGTGATGCAGCGCCCCGGCGACGACTGGTTCTGCGGCGAGTGCGGGTTCCGGCGGCCGACGCCGAGCTGGGCGCTCTCCGGGGACCACGTCCTCGACCCGCACGGCTCCGCCTGGCCGATCCACCTCCAGCTGCCGGGCCGCGCCAACAAGGCCAACGCCGCCTCCTCGGCCGCCGTCGCCGCCGTCTTCGGCGTGCCGCCGCAGGTCGCGCTGGAGCGGATGTACCAGGTGCAGGCCGTCGCCGGACGCTACGACGTCGTCCAGTTCATGCAGCGTGACCTGCGGCTGCTGCTGGCGAAGAACCCGGCGGGCTGGCTGGAGACGTTCAGCCTCATCGACCCGCCGCCCACGCCGGTCATCCTCTCGGTGAACGCGCGCGGCGCCGACGGCACCGACACCTCCTGGCTGTGGGACGTCGACTACACCCGGCTGACCGGCCACCCGATCTTCGTCGTCGGTGACCGCAAGCTGGACCTCGCCGTGCGCCTGGAGGTGGCCAACCAGCACTTCCAGGTGTGCGAGAACGTCGACCAGGCCGTGCAGCTGGCGCCACCCGGGCGTATCGAGGTCATCGCGAACTACACCGCATTCCAGGACCTGCGCCGCCGCGTCGGCAACTGACCCGAGGAGCTTCACGTGATGAGTGACAACCAACTGCGGGTCGTCTGGATCTACCCGGACCTGCTCAGCACCTACGGCGACCAGGGCAACGTCCTGGTCGTGGAGCGGCGGGCCCGCCAGCGCGGGCTCGACGTGGCCCGGCTGGACGTGCGCAGCGACCAGCCGATCCCGACCTCCGGCGACATCTACCTGATCGGCGGCGGTGAGGACCGGCCGCAGCGGCTGGCCGCCGAGCGGCTGCGCCGGGACGGGCACCTGTACCAGGCGGTGCAGAACGGCGCGATCGTGTTCGCGGTGTGCGCCGGCTACCAGATCCTGGGCCACGAGTTCGTCAACGACCTCGGTCAGCGCGAGCCCGGCCTCGGCCTGCTCGACGTGACCACGACCCGCGGTGAGGGCGAGCGGTGCGTCGGCGACGTCCTCGCGGACATCGACCCGCGTCTCGGGCTGCCCTCGCTCACCGGCTTCGAGAACCACCAGGGCATCACCCACCTCGGCCCGACCGCCCGCCCGCTCGCCCGCGTCCAGATCGGCAAGGGCAACGGCACCGGCGACGGCACCGAGGGCGCGTACAACGACACCGTCTTCGGCACCTACATGCACGGTCCGGTGCTGGCACGCAACCCGCTCATCGCGGACCTGCTGCTGAAGCTGGCGCTCGACGTGAACGCGCTTCCGCCGACCGACGACCGCTGGTACGAGGCGCTGCGCAGCGAGCGCATCGCGTCCGCGCAGCAGCCCGCCTGAGGGGCTGCGCGGCGGCCCGCGTGACCTGTGGGTTCACCCGATCCACGGGGTGCCGTCAGCAGCGCGGATGACGGTACGTCCGCACAGGTGAGCAGGCGCGTCCAGCAGGCGGACGTGTGCTTCGGCCCCGCCCCCTCCTGCCGCTAGGGTGGCGGGGATCGAGCCGGACAATGCGGTCCGGATCCGGCCCACGTGGAGAAGGTTGTTCGGGCTATGCGCATTGGTGTCCTCACGTCCGGCGGCGACTGCCCCGGCCTGAACGCCGTCATCCGGTCCGTCGTGCACCGTGCCGTCGTGGACCACGGCGACGAGGTCATCGGCTTCCGGGACGGCTGGAAGGGCCTCCTGGAGTGCGACTACCTCAAGCTCGACCTCGACGCGGTGGGCGGCATCCTCGCCCGCGGCGGCACGATCCTCGGCTCCTCCCGCGTCCAGCCCTCGCAGCTGCGGGACGGCGTGGAGCGGGCCCGCGGACACGTCGAGGAACTCGGCCTCGACGCCATCATCCCGATCGGTGGTGAGGGCACGCTCAAGGCGGCCCGGCTGATGTCGGACAGCGGCCTGCCCATCGTCGGTGTGCCGAAGACCATCGACAACGACATCGCCGTCACCGACGTCACCTTCGGCTTCGACACCGCCGTCGGTGTCGCCACCGAGGCACTCGACCGGCTCAAGACCACCGCCGAGTCCCACCAGCGGGTCCTCGTCGTGGAGGTCATGGGGCGGCACACCGGCTGGATAGCGCTGCACTCCGGGATGGCGGCCGGCGCCCACGCCATCGTCGTACCGGAGCGTCCCTTCGACATCGAGGAGCTGGCCCGGCGGGTCGGCGCGCGGTTCGAGGCCGGAAAGCGGTTCGCCATCGTCGTCGTCGCGGAGGGTGCCAAGCCGGCGCCCGGCTCCATGGCCTTCGACGAGGGCGGCAAGGACATCTACGGGCACGAGCGGTTCGCCGGGATCGCCCGGCAGCTCTCCATCGAGCTGGAGCAGCGGCTCGGCAAGGAGGCCCGGCCGGTGATCCTCGGGCATGTCCAGCGGGGTGGCACGCCCACCGCGTACGACCGGGTGCTCGCCACCCGGTTCGGGTGGCACGCGGTGGAGGCCGTGCACCGGGGCGAGTTCGGGAAGATGACGGCCCTGCGCGGGACGGACATCGTGATGGTGGAACTCGCGGAGGCCGTCGAAACGCTGAAGACGGTTCCCGAGGACCGGTACGCCGAAGCGGAGTGCGTGCTCTAGACCGCCCTCCGATCGCCGGGCGGGCTTCGCCTTCCGGGCTCCTCGCGGGTTCTCCTGGTCCCTGCCCCCGGTGACATGAGTCGCCGGGGGCGGTTCTAGTCTTGGGGCGCAGGAAACGTACAACCCCCCACGAATCAGGAGCCGGCGGATGGAACACAGCGGGCACGGCATGACCATGGATCTGCCGCCGTTCACGCTGGGGCGGGGTCTTCAGTGGTCACCGGACCCGTTCTTCCTCGTCGCCTGTCTGGCCGCGCTCGGGCTGTACGCCTGGGGTGTCGTCCGGCTGCGGCGGCGCGGGGACGCGTGGTCCGCGGGGCGGACGGTGGCGTTCGTCGTCGGCGTGCTGACGATCATGCTGGTGATGTGCACGAGGCTGAACGACTACGGCATGGTCATGTTCAGCGTGCACATGGTGCAGCACATGGTGATCAGCATGCTGTCGCCGATCCTGCTCCTGCTCGGCGCCCCGGTCACCCTGGCGCTGCGCGCCCTGCCCACCGCCGGCAAGGGCCGCAAGGGGCCGCGTGAGCTGCTGCTGATGCTGCTGCACAGCTGGTACATGCGGATCGTCACGCATGCCGCCTTCACCATTCCGCTGTTCATCGCGAGCCTGTACGCGCTGTACTTCACGCCGATCTTCGACTTCCTGATGGGCTCGGGCCTCGGGCACGCCGCGATGATGGTGCACTTCCTCGCCGTCGGCGTGGTGTTCTTCTGGCCGATCATGGGCGTGGACCCCGGCCCGAACCGGCCGGGCTACCTGATGCGGATGCTGGAGCTGTTCGCCGGGATGCCGTTCCACGCGTTCTTCGGTATCGCGCTGATGATGGCGTCCACGCCGATGGTGAAGACGTTCGAGAACCCGCCCGCCTCCCTGGGCATCGACGCCCTCGCCGACCAGAACGCGGCCGGCGGTATCGCCTGGGCGTTCAGCGAGATCCCGTCGGTGCTGGTGCTGATCGCGCTGCTGTTCCAGTGGTACGGCTCCGAGCAGCGGCAGGCCAAGCGCCAGGACCGGGCGGCCGACCGGGACGGTGACAAGGAACTGGAGGCGTACAACGCCTACCTGGCCTCGCTGAGCGGTCGCCGCTGACCGCAGTGCGTCGGCCGGACGCTTTCGACCGGAGGCTAATGGGCGTTCGCCGGGGCTCAAGGGCCGGAACCAGGGCACCATGGAGGGGGACACACCCTGTGGGGGGTGTGCCGGAGGAGGGTGTCGCGATGCCCCGGTCCATGAACGGTTCGGCGGACAGTTCCACGAAGACCATGGGGGTGCTCACCATCGGCGGCCTCGTCGCGGTGACCGCCTACACGGTGGCGCTCGGCAGCAACGGCTGGCTGTGGTTCGGCTGGGTCGTGCTCGGTCTGATCACGCTCGCGTTGGTCGCCATGCGCACGACGTGACGACCGGGCGGCTCAGCCCGGTGTGCGGGCCGCCGAGTGGACGCCCGGCTGGTACTTCGGCAGCCGGGCGCTGATCTTCATGCCCGCTCCGGGCGCGGTCTCGATCACCAGGCCGTGGTCGTCGCCGTACACCTGGCGGAGCCGGTCGTCGACGTTGGACAGGCCGATGCCGCCGGACGGGCTGACCTCGCCGGCCAGGATGCGGCGCAGCAGGGCGGGGTCCATGCCCGCGCCGTCGTCCTCGATGACGACCAGGGCCTCGGCGCCCGCGTCCTGCGCGGTGATCTGGATATGGCACTTGTCGGCCTTGCCCTCCAGGCCGTGCTTGACGGCGTTCTCGACCAGCGGCTGGAGGCAGAGGAAGGGCAGGGCCACCGGGAGGACCTCCGGGGCTATCTGGAGGGTGACGGAGAGGCGGTCGCCGAAGCGGGCCCTGACCAGTGCCAGATAGTGGTCGATGGCGTGCAGCTCGTCGGCGAGGGTGGTGAAGTCGCCGTGCCGGCGGAACGAGTAGCGGGTGAAGTCGGCGAACTCCAGGAGCAGCTCGCGGGCCCGCTCCGGGTCGGTGCGGACGAACGAGGCGATCACCGCCAGCGAGTTGAAGATGAAGTGCGGGGAGATCTGGGCGCGCAGGGCCTTGATCTCGGCCTCGATGAGGCGGGTGCGGGAGTCGTCAAGGTCGGCCAGCTCCAGCTGGACGCTCACCCAGCGGGCCACCTCGCCGGCGGCCCTGACCAGCACGGCCGACTCGCGGGGCGCACAGACGACGAGGGCGCCGTGCACCCGGTCGTCGACGGTGAGCGGGGTGAGCACCGCCCAGCGGACCGGGCAGTCGGGGGAGTCGCAGGTGAGCGGGAAGGCCTCGCCGCGGCCGGTGTCGAGCGGGCCGGCCAGCCGGGCCATGATCTCCGTGCGGTGGTGGGCGCCCACGCCGTCCCAGGCCAGGAGCTGTTCGCGGTCCGTGAGGCAGAGGGCGTCCGTGCCGAGCAGGGTGCGCAGCCGGCCGGCGGACTTGCGGGCCGTCTCCTCGGTGAGACCGGCGCGCAGGGGCGGGGCGGCGAGGGAGGCGGTGTGCAGGGTCTGGAAGGTGGCGTGCTCGACGGGGGTGCCGAGGTCGCCGAGGCTCTGCGGGCGGGCGGTGCGCCGGCCCAGCCAGAAGCCGGCGGCGAGGCAGGGCAGGATCGCGATGCACAGGCCCGCGAGGAAGCCGCTCATGCCTTGACCTCCGCGGCCCGCAGTTCCTCCGGCAGATGGAAGCGGGCCAGGATGGACGCCGTGCCGGCCGGGACGCGGCCGGGGGTCGCCAGGGACACCAGGATCATGGTGAGGAAGCCCAGCGGGACCGACCACAGCGCGGGCCAGGCCAGCAGGGCGTGCAGGCCGCCGGTGACGGGCAGGCCCGCCATGGTCGCGGCGACGGCGACGAAGGCCGAGCCGCCGCCCATCAGCATCCCGGCGGCCGCGCCCGGCGGGGTCAGCCGGCGCCACCAGATGCCGAGGACGAGCAGCGGGCAGAACGAGGACGCGGACACGGCGAAGGCGAGTCCCACCGCGTCGGCGACGGGCAGCCCGCCCACCAGCAGGCTCGCGGCGAGCGGTACGGCCATGGCGAGACCGGTGCCCAGCCGGAAGTGCCGTACGCCGCGGGTGGGCAGGACGTCCTGGGTGAGGACGCCCGCCACGGCCATGGTCAGGCCCGACGCGGTGGACAGGAACGCCGCGAAGGCGCCGCCCGCGACCAACGCGCCGAGGAGGTCGCCGCCCAGTCCGCCGATCATGCGGTCGGGCAGCAGCAGGACGGCGGCGTCGGCGTCGCCGGTGAGGGCCAGTTCCGGGGCGTAGATGCGGCCGAGGGCGCCGTAGACGGGCGGCAGCAGGTAGAAGGCGCCGATGAGGGCCAGGACGGCGACGGTGGTGCGGCGGGCGGCGACACCGTGCGGGCTGGTGTAGAAGCGGACGACGACGTGCGGCAGGCCCATCGTGCCGAGGAAGGTGGCGAGGATCAGGCCGTACGTGGCGTACAGCGGGCGTTCCTCGCGGCCCGCGGCGAGGGTGGTGGACATGCCGCCGTTGCTGCCGCGTTCGGCGGTGGGGACGGGGGTGCCGGGGGTGAAGGTGAGGCGGGCGCCCTGTTCGATGCGATGGGTGCCGGCGGGGAGGCTGAGGGCGGCCTCCTCGTGCCGGTGGCCGTCGACCGTGCCGGTCACCGTCACGGTCAGGGGCCGCTCCAGCAGCAGGTCGAGGGTGGTGTCGACGCGGACGGCCCGCTGGTCGCGGAAGGCGGGCGGCTCCTCGAAGACGTGCCGGGGCGCGCCGTCGGCCTGCCAGGCGAGGATCAGGAAGAGGGCGGGGACGAGGAGGGCCGTGAGCTTGAGCCAGTACTGGAAGGCCTGCACGAAGGTGATGCTGCGCATGCCGCCGGCGGCGACGGTCGCGACGACGACGACGGCGACGATGAGTCCGCCGAGGGAGTCGGGCGCCCCGGTCAGCACGGTCAGGGTCAGTCCGGCGCCCTGGAGCTGGGGCAGCAGGTAGAGCCAGCCGACGCCCACGACGAAGGCGCCCGCGAGCCGTCGTACCGCCTGGGAGGCGAGGCGGGCCTCGGCGAAGTCGGGCAGGGTGTAGGCGCCGGAGCGGCGCAGCGGGGCGGCGACGAAGAGCAGCAGGACCAGGTAGCCGGCGGTGTAGCCGACCGGGTACCAGAGCATGTCCGGGCCCTGCACGAGGACGAGTCCCGCGATGCCGAGGAAGGAGGCCGCGGAGAGGTACTCGCCGCTGATCGCGGCCGCGTTGAGGCGGGGGCCGACGGTGCGGGAGGCGACGTAGAAGTCGGAGGTCGTGCGGGAGATGCGCAGGCCGAAGGCGCCGACGAGGACGGTCGCCACGACGACCAGGGCGACGGCGGGGACGGCGAAGGTGGGGTTCATCGGTCCTCGACCAGGCGCACGAGGTCGCGTTCGTTGCGTTCGGCGCGGCGGACGTACCAGCGGGCGAGGAGCACCAGCGGGGCGTACAGGCCGAAGCCGAGGACCGCCCACTCCAGACGGCGGGCGTCGGGCATCGCCGCGAACAGCAGGGGCAGCGGACCGACCAGCAGGACGAGGACGGCGAACACGGTGAGAGCTGCTCGCAGTTGGGTGCGCATGAGGGAGCGGACGTAGGTGTGGCCGAGGGTGGTCTGCTCGTCGATCTCGGTGCGCGGGCGGTAGTAGCCGGAGGTACGCCGGGAGCGGCGGGGCGGGCCGGTGACGACGACGCGGCGCTCGGCGGGGTCCTGCTGGGGCACCGTCACGGCCTCCGCATCAGCAGGTCCCGCAGTTCGCGGGCGTGGCGGCGGCTGACCTGGAGTTCCTCGCCGCCGACGACGACGCTGACGGTGCCGGCGTCCAGGCGGAGTTCGCCTATGTGGCGCAGGGCGACGAGGTGGCGGCGGTGGATGCGGACGAAGCCGCGGGCGCGCCAGCGCTCCTCCAGGGTGGACAGCGGGATGCGCACGAGGTGGCTGCCGCGGTCGGTGTGCAGGCGGGCGTAGTCGCCCTGGGCCTCCACGTGGGTGATGTCGTCGACGGGGACGAACCGGGTCACCCCGCCCAGCTCGACGGGTATCTGGTCCGGGTCGGGTTCGTGGACGGGGATGCGGGGCGCGGTGCCGCGCTGTTCGGCGGCGCGGCGGACGGCCTCGGCGAGCCGTTCCTTGCGGACCGGTTTGAGGACGTAGTCGACGGCCTTCAGGTCGAAGGCCTGGACGGCGAAGTCCTCGTGTGCGGTGACGAACACCACCAGGGGCGGGCGGGCGAAGCCGGTGAGCAGCCGGGCCAGGTCGAGGCCGTCGAGGCCGGGCATCTGGATGTCGAGGAAGACGACGTCGATGGCCTCCGGGCCGTCGGGGCCGGACTCCAGGGCCCTGTTGATCCGGCGCAGCGCCTCCGTCGCGTCACCGGCGCCCTCCACGCTCCCTATCCGGGGATCCGCGGTGAGCAGGTACAGCAGCTCCTCCAGTGAGGGGCGTTCGTCGTCGACGGCGAGGGCGCGCAGCATGAAGGTGGAGTGTAGGGGCGATCCGTACGGCTGGACATGTACCGGGGTACGGACGTACCCGCTGGATACAGTGCCCGCATGAACAGCGGCCCCGCTCCTTTCGACGAACTCGACCGGAAGATCCTCACCGCGCTGATGGCGAACGCCAGGACGAGCTTCGCCGAGATCGGCACGGCGGTCGGGCTGTCGGCAACGGCGGTCAAGCGCCGGGTGGACCGGCTGCGGGACAGCGGCGTGATCACCGGGTTCACGGCGACGGTGCAGCCGTCGGCGCTGGGCTGGCGTACGGAGGCGTACGTGGAGGTGTACTGCGAGGGGGCGGCGCCGCCGCGGCGGCTCACGGAGGTGGTGCGCAACCATCCGGAGATCACCGCGGCGATGACGGTGACCGGCGGTGCGGACGCGCTGTTGCATGTGCGGGCGCGGGACGTGGAGCACTTCGAGGAGGTGCTGGAACGCATCCGGGTGGAGCCGTTCATCCGCAAGACGATCAGCGTGATGGTGCTCTCGCACCTGCTGCCGGAGAGTCCGGAGGCGGGCGCCACCCACGCGGCCCCGCACGCCGACCCCCCGGACGCATCAGACGTGCGTTGAGCCGGGCAAAGACGCAGCGTTCCTGCGTCAACACGCAACCCTTCTTCCTTGTCGGGCGTCCCGGTCGCTTTCTACCGTGGTGTCAACCCCAAGTCGACAGCGCAGGAAAAGCGGAGGAACCCCTCTGTGACCGTCAGCCGTGTGCCCAGCCTTCGGCGCTTCCTCGTCTGTGAACCCAGACATTTCGCCGTGCAGTACGCGATCAACCCGTGGATGTGTCCCGACTCCCCCGTCGACGTCGACGTCGCGCACGAGCAGTGGCAGGCGCTGATCCGCGCCTACCGTGCGCACGGCCACACCGTCGACACCGTCGAGCCCGCCCCCGGGCTCCCCGACATGGTCTTCGCCGCGAACTCCGCGGTCGTCGTCGACGGCCGCGTCTTCGGCTCCCTCTTCCACGCGCCCGAGCGGCGTGCCGAGTCCGGTCACTACGACACGTGGTTCAAGGCGGCGGGCTTCGACGTCCACCGGCCCGGGTCCGTCTGCGAGGGCGAGGGCGACCTGGTGTGGACCGGCCGGTACATGCTGGCCGGCACCGGTTTCCGCACGACCCGCGAGGCGCACCGGGAGGTGCAGGAGTTCTTCGGGCACCCGGTGGTCAGCCTGACGCTGGTGGACCCGCACTTCTACCACCTCGACACGGCGCTGTTCGTGCTCGACGGCCGGCCCGAACACGCAAACATCGCGTACTACCCGCAGGCGTTCTCGCCCGGCAGCCGTGAGGTCCTCGCACGGCTCTATCCGGACGCGGTGCTCGCCACCCGTGACGACGCGATGACGTTCGGGCTGAACTCCGTCTCCGACGGCCGCAACGTCTTCATCGCGCCGCGCGCCGAGGCGCTCGCCGGCCGGCTCGCCGAGCGCGGCTATGTCCCCGTCCCCGTCGACCTCTCGGAGTTCCAGAAGGCCGGAGGTGGCATCAAGTGCTGCACTCAGGAGATCCGTTCATGACCGCTCCCGCCCGTACGCGTACGTCCGCCGACCTGATCCGGGCCGAGGAGCCCGTCCTCGCGCACAACTACCACCCGCTGCCCGTGGTCGTCGCGCGGGCGCAGGGGACGTGGGTGGAGGACGTCGAGGGCCGTCGCTATCTCGACATGCTGGCCGGATACTCGGCGCTGAACTTCGGGCACCGCCACCCCGCGCTGGTCGAGGCGGCGCACCAGCAGCTCGACCGGCTGACGCTCACCTCCCGCGCCTTCCACCACGACCGGCTCGCCGAGTTCGCGCAGCGGCTCGCCGCACTGACCGGGCTCGACATGGTGCTGCCGATGAACACGGGCGCCGAGGCCGTCGAGAGCGGGATCAAGGTGGCCCGCAAGTGGGCCTACGAGGTGAAGGGCGTCCCGGCCGACCGGGCGACGATCGTGGTCGCCGCGGAGAACTTCCACGGCCGTACGACGACGATCGTCAGCTTCTCGACGGACGAGACGGCGCGGGCCGGGTTCGGGCCGTTCACGCCGGGGTTCCGGATCGTGCCGTACAACGACCTCGCGGCGCTGGAGGCGGCCGTCGACGAGACGACCGCGGCCGTGCTGATCGAGCCCATCCAGGGCGAGGCGGGGGTCGTCATCCCCGACGACGGCTATCTGGCCGGGGTGCGGGAGCTGACCCGGCGCCGGGGCTGCCTCTTCATCGCCGACGAGATCCAGTCCGGGCTCGGCCGGACGGGGCGGACGCTGGCCGTCGAGCACGAGGGGGTCGTCCCCGACATGCTGCTGCTCGGCAAGGCGCTGGGCGGGGGGATCGTGCCGGTGTCGGCCGTGGTCGCGCGGCGGGACGTGCTGGGCGTGCTGGGGCCGGGCTCGCACGGGTCGACGTTCGGCGGGAATCCGCTGGCGGCGGCGGTGGGAACGGCGGTCGTTGCACTGCTGGAGACCGGTGAGTTCCAGGCGCGGGCGGCCACGCTCGGCGGTGTCCTGCGGGACGGGCTGGACGGGCTGGTCGGCCGGGGTGTCGTCGGGTTCCGCGCGCGCGGGCTGTGGGCCGGGGTCGACGTGGACCCGGCGGTCGGGACCGGCCGGGAGATCGGTGAGCGCCTGCTGGCGGAGGGCGTCCTGGTGAAGGACACCCACGGCTCGACCATCCGGCTGGCCCCACCCCTGACGATCACGGAGGAGGAGCTGGGGACGGCGCTGAGGGCCCTGGGGAAGGTGCTGGGAGGGTAGGCA